>JAYTQD010000763.1:0-5932 GCA_043746935.1 Acidobacteriaceae bacterium
AAAGCCATCAGCGCGGGCAAGAAGAAGAGCGATACTCTCGATGCCCGCACCATCGCCGACTTGCTGCGCTGCAACCTGTTGCCCGCCTGCTATGTGGCCCCGCCGCGCATTCGCGAACTGCGCCGCCTGCTGCGCTATCGCAGTCTGGTGGTAAGCGAAGCGGTGCGCATGAAGAACAAGATGGCCGGACTGCTGATGGAAACCGGCGCTATCTACGTGAAAGAGAAGCTCCATCGCAAGAAATACTTCGCCACTCTGCTGGAAGAACTGGAAGAGGTGCCGGAATCGGTGATCGATCTGCTGCGCTTAAGCCGCAGCGCGCTGGAGATGTTCGAGGCGACGCAGAAGCGGCTGGTGCGCGAGTTGCTTGCCAATCCCGAACTGACCGAGCGTGTGGAGCGGCTGATGACCATTCCCGCAGTCGGAGAGATCACGGCGTTGACCTGGGCCCTGGAGACGGGCGATCCGCAGCGCTTTCGCTCTTCGTCCGATGCCATGAGTTACTGCGGATTGACGGCTGCGTTGAAGTCTTCGGCGGGGAAGCAGCAACGTGGTCCAATCTCGAAACAGCGCAACCGCTGGCTGCAAACCACGCTGATCGAGGCCGCCAAACTGGCCCCGCGATGGAATCCGCAACTGGCCGCGCTGCATGCCCGAGAATTGGAACGCGGCCATCGCAACCGCGCTTCCCTGGCCGTGGCGCGCAAACTCGTCGCCTATCTACTGGCCGTCGACAAAAGCCGACAACCTTTCCAGATGCGCGGACTCTCGGAGGTGCCAGCACAAAAAGCGGCCTGAGAAGGAAAAACCTTGAACCCAGCGGCGATCTACCGGCCGTTCCTTGCCAACTCGGGGACTGGGCAGAGGAGCTCCGGCTCCCGATGCTCCCCACCGTCTGTATCGAGGCCGGCCGGTTTACCCTAACTCATACTTCGTGGCCTGGACTCGAGTCCGGTGCCCGCAAGTGGATGTCTGGCCCAGCTGCTGCTTGGGCCGCCCGCAAGGATCGCACGCCGTTCGCTAACTTCCCCGCTACTCTTTCGCTTCGAGACCCGACTTCTCCAAGTGCCAGGAGACCTCCGTCTCCTCTTGACTTTTACTTATCATGGATGTCCCCAGGTTCCCTCCCAGGTTCCCTCCAGCGTCGATTCGATTTCATAGCAACCGGCCACCGCGGCAATAGAAGCTAGAGGGCGACCAACTCGGCGAGCTTGGCCGCGACGACTGCCATCGTATTTTCCTGAGTATTCAGGCCGTTTCGCGAGGCGAGCAGGGGGCTGATTTCGCGGAGAGCTTCGTAAGTCGTGCCGTGCACAACGGGGACTAGCTGCTCACGCGCTAGGAGTACCGATAGCTCTTTGTCGGCGATACTCTCTCCTTGGAGACGGCGCAGCAGCGCAGGCGTCACCAGCACGATTCCGACTTTCGATTTCGCCAATCCCTTGTCAATTTCGCGAAGGAACGGTGCACCGAGGTCGATGTCTTTTTCGCTGAACCAGACCGAGACACCGCTTGACTGAAGCAGATCGCACAGTTCCTTAGCGGCTCCTGCCCGGTCATCCCACGCATGGCAGAGGAAGAAGTCCCGACCTTCAGGCAACGGCACTAATTTTTCGATGGTTTCGCGGATCGGCGTGAGTGCTCGCACCTCGGCAATCGTGTAGGCCACGGACGAACCACCTCGCGACCAGCGCGGCCTTGAGCTGCCTCCGGAGCTGCCTCCGCTCCGGCCGCTTCCGCTACTCACCGACGAGGAGTAGGAAGGGGGCGAGTACGACGGGTAGCTGCTGTAGCCTCTGTAGCGACCACCGCATGCCGGGCAGGCGTCTCGACCGCTCGCTGTGCGATGACCATATCTAGGTGCTGTGCATCTAGCCATATTCGCAGATGATACCGGGTACTCTCGCCGCTCTCAAGCGCTAACTCAAAGCGACTTCACCCTCTTCGCTGTGACCCGGTTTCTCCCATTCTAGGTCATTCGGTTATGGGTTCACGACCTATTAGGACTGAATCTCGTCCTGCACCATCTCGAACCTGTCGTAAGCGGCGCGAGCCTTAAAGACCTTGACCTCATTCGCTGCCGGCCCTAAGGCCTTCTCAATCTCGACTTGTGATACTTTGCACCTTGCGCCAATTATGACTTCGACCAACCGCAGCTTCTCATCAAACTCCAAAAAGTAAAGGCCATTGTCCTCGTGCTGAAGGGGAGCCCACGCACGTATCTCATGCTCATACTGCCAGTGTTTGAATTTTGTGAAAAGCATCCTCCGCACAATTTCAAACCGCTCCTGGTCTCCTAACTCTAAGAAGTTTGGAGGGAAGTAGAGAGGGTCTACTATGTACTTAACGTAGTCACTCTCGTCGTTCTCCACATCACCCATGATTTGTGGAATCTCGAAGCCCAGGCACAGACCCGCGTGCTTCTCACTGTAGTGAGCCCAGATTACGGGATCGTTCCAGTCCGCACTGAAACAAAGTACGCCCCTGTTTTCGTGAATTTGGTCGCGCGTCTGAAGAACCGCCTGGCGAAGGGCAGGATCGGTTATGTCATAGGGCCTGAGTTCGAACGGATCATTAAGCTCATTGATCCGTGATAGCTTCAGGCGTTTGTCACTAAGACCCTTCAGGCCGAACTCAACATTGAGAAATTTGTAGGCACGCATGAGCCGGAAGAATAGCGCAGTTCAAACGGATAGGAAAGGAAAGTCCTACAGACAGTTTAGGGAAGGTCTGAACAAGTTTGATTTGCAACCGTTCGTGTGGCGGGTGGCCGACCCTTTCGGCGGTTTTGATCTCCCTTCCTAAACTACAATCTCGGATGCCCCGTCCTTGCGTTCTTTGCAAGGGCGGGAACGACGCTGCCGGTGCAACTTCTAGACCCGGCCCGGGCCGCGTTTGTTAGAAGTTGTTAATGTTGCCCCAAGCCCCATTTCCTCTTACTATAAAAGGCGTCAGACACGAGGAGGCCGCATGGCGATCCATCTCTCTCCAGAACAAGAACGGCGGCTTCAAGCCGTCATGACTCGCGGAGCGTACGAATCGGTCGAAGAGGTTGTCGAGGCGGCCGTGGCAGCCGTTGAGCGACGAACGGTGCCGGGGTTTGCCGGCACGCCGGAAGAACTCGACGCCTTGCTCGCCGAAGGACTGGCATCCAAGCAACTCACCGAGACCGAATTCTGGGGTTCCGGCAACGAGCGCACGGACAGCATGTTGGCTGAGCATAAAGCTGGCCAGCGACGGTGAAGGTTCTCTTTCGGCAAGCAGCCGCCGTTGACGTTGCCCGCCAGTTCCGCTATTACCTGTTTACAGAAAATCTTCCAGATGTAGCCGTCCGGTTTCGCGCAGCCGTGCAGAGTACTGTCGAATTCCTGCGTCAACGCCCTTTTGTCGGTCCACGTTACAATCCCCGCAAAGCCAAGCTGCAAAGCCAAGCTGCAAAGCTTGCGCTCATGGCCTGTTGCAGGTTTTGAAGCGATTCGGCTCTATGATCTTCTCGACAAGAACACGATGCAGATCATCCGAGTTCTGCACGGCGAACGCGATCTGATTCGTATCCTCGAACGGGAAACTACGATCTAACGAAGCGAATTCCTGAATTCCAGCCCAGGCCGGTGGCCCACACAGGCTTGTGTGGGCCAGTTCCACAATCTGGACAGAGCCTGCATTCCCATTTTGGAACCCACCCCCAAAATTCCCAAACTACTCGTTGACTTAAGGACCCACTGGCCACACCATATCTATAAGGGGCTGTACCGGAAATGGATCTTGTAGACCTATCTCCTTTGTTTTCAAGATTTTCCCTGTAAGTCCTTTAAACTCAAAGATTTTGGCCTCCTACGCCACGTATCTCGTTGATTCCAAAGGCTGGGGGGAGGGGGGGAGGAGATACCCAGGCGGACAGGACTTTCGACAAGCTATTCAGCGAACGCTGAGCCTCGCTAAAGTAGTGCAATCCGGGCTCGACTCCTGCGTCAACGGCGGGTGGCCCACTCAAGCCCTCTTTGGGCTTCGGCGGAAGCTGAAATTAATATGACTGAGAACGGCACGCGCGGCAGTGCTCCGGCATCTAGCGGGTCGGCAACAATTGCGTGCTGGGCAACGCGACGGATAGGGAGTGGTGGTGCTCGGCGGCCGCGTGCTGGTTCATGACTCGCGCAGCCTGGGTACGGCGACTGCCGTTCTGGCTGTTGAAATCAAGAATTGTGACGGAGTACTTGCACAGGGCGCAGGTAAACGTGATGCAGTCGTTGATCGTTTTGATGCTGTAATGTCTCACAGCTGTAATTGTAGTCTTCTCTGGCGCGCAATACTTCAAGCAAATTCCTGGTGCGCGCTGTACAGGCTTGCCTGCAAAACCTGGTCTCCCGCCCAGTCCCTAGGAATACGACAAGGACGGTGGCACTGACATCGCTACCCGCCCTTGCGGGCATCCTGCGGTCTTCCCTGCACCGGGCGCTACCGCAACTCGTCCATCGCCGCATCCAACGCTGACTTCGGCGGACGAACCCGCTCCTGCGGCAACGTCGCCAGCGAATCCTCCGTCATGTTCAGCATATCGATAAACGTTGGTTTGTCGGGATTCACATAAAACACGCCGGTCAGCACTTCGCCTTTGACATGCGCCTCATGCAACCGCTGCATCGCCATCCCTTGATCGCGGGGATCGTAGTCTTCTTCCAGTTTGCGCAGCCGCAACTGGGAACCATCATGCATGGTCACGTTCACCGAAGTTCCCGGATCGTACTCGACGTCGATCTCCTCGAAGTGCGGAATAAAGCTAACCTCGTGCAGCGGCTCTTCGTGGTCTTTCATGTACTGATACGATTTCGTCGATCCCTCGTGGTCGTTGAAGGTGACGCAGGGAGAAACCACATCCAGCATCACGGTCCCGTTGTGAGCAATCGCGGCTTTCAACATGGCGCTGAGTTGCTTCTTGTCGCCCGAGAACGACCGGCCTACAAACGTTGCGCCAAGTTGCACCGCCAGCAAGCAGGTGTCAATTGGCGGCAATTCGTTCATCACGCCGCTCTTCAACTTCGATCCCACATCTGCCGTCGCCGAAAATTGTCCTTTGGTCAGCCCATACACGCCGTTGTCCTCAATGATGTAAATCATCGGCAAATTCCGCCGCATCAGATGGACAAACTGCCCAATACCGATCGAAGCCGTATCCCCATCTCCGCTTACGCCCAATCCCATTAGCGTCCGGTTCGCCAGCAACGCTCCGGTAGCCACCGAAGGCATGCGGCCATGCACAGAATTAAAGCTATGCGAGCGCGACATGAAATACGCGGGGGTTTTCGACGAGCAACCAATCCCGCTCAGCTTCGCCAGGCGCTCGGGCTTCACGCCCATTTCATACATCGCTTCGATGATGCGCTCGGAAATCACGTTGTGCCCGCAACCGGCGCACAGCGTGGTCTTGCCGCCTTTGTATTCCAAAACCGTAAGCCCGATGCGATTGATCTTTGGTCCAGGCGCTACAGGAGTGGTCGACATGTTATTTCCCCTCCATCGTCATCACTTGATCTGTCACCGACCGCGCATCCGCCGGGAGCCCATCCATGTGGCTGATGCTGCGCAAGCGCGTCAGCAGCGCAGGATCGAGATCCATCTTGAGCAGGGTCAACATCTGCGCATCGCGATTCTGTTCCACGACATAAACACGGTCGTGCGCTTTCACGAACTCATGCACTTCGCGCGCAAACGGGAACCCGCGCAGCCGCAAGTAATCCGTCTCCACGCCGTACTCCGCATGCAACTGATCGCGTGATTCGGTAATGGCCCAATGCGTTGTCCCGTAGGCGATGATGCCAATCTTTGAGTTGCCGGAAGCCACCAGTTCAGGCCGCGGCACATGCGACCGCGCCGTCTCGAACTTCCGATTCAGCCGCTCCATGTTGTTGGCGTAGTCGTCGGGCTTCTCCGTGTA
>JAYTQD010000764.1:0-2220 GCA_043746935.1 Acidobacteriaceae bacterium
TGGTCTGGCTCTTAGGGCACCGCCAACCGAAAGGGGCGGCAACAGCGATGCTCAGACCTTCAACCACCGCGCCACATCTCTACTCTACCGGACAGCCCAAGCAGGTGAATGCGCTGAACCCAGTAGCTTGATAGACGGGCCAGTGGTGAAGCGCCTGCGGCAACGGACGCTGCCTCCCAAGCGCGACGATTGCTGCCCAGGAACGCCAGTTGTTCCATGCATTGTATTTGGGGGCTAACGTTTGACATGAGGGGTGCACAAAAGGCGCAGCCTTTTGGGCATCCCCTCGATGGAAGGGTTAGGCGTCGCGGTTGACGAGCCAGACGATTGCATGCCCAACTCTAGCCGCAGCCCTTGTGGAAGGGCAAGTGAAGCCTCGCGAGCAGCTTTAGACGTGCTTGTTCGATTGGGCTGCGGCCCCACTGACTGACCAACGTTTGTTCTTGCTCGCGCCTCAGCGCGAGCACTGGACTTGCATTCTCGCAAGGCGGGTCGGAGCAGCACGATTTTCCGAGTGGCGGACGCCAGCTTCGAATTCGTGCGGGCGTTGACGTGTGATGTTTTGAACCCGATGCCTCGCAGCCGTGACTGTGGCTCGGACTGACACACTTGATGGTTCACGACGCCTAACGTTTGACATGAGGGGTGCACAAAAGGCGCAGCCTTTTGGGCATCTCCTCGATGGAAGGGTTAGCCGTCATCAGGCGATATACGCCGCGTAAGCCTTTTGGACGAGCTGCAAGAGCGTGGCCTTGTTTTGCTGAATGTCCTTATCGGTCAAACGAACGCGATACTGGTTCCACTGTCGATCGTACGCAAGAATGTCCATGTCAGTGTGTTCGAGCAACGCTTGAATTTCCTCAGCTTGTGGCAGCTTCGCAGCCAAGAGAATGGCTTTCTTTCTTGGCGTCATCGAAATGAAGTTCTTGGAAATCCCTTGAGTCGAAAGGCCGATGTAGTGCTTGTTGTATTTCAGTGTGAATCCTGGGGCGACTTCCTGGACGATCTCAAACAGGGCGTCGGCAAGCTTTAGGGACTCCTTTGAGCCTTTGCTCTCCCAGTACTTTCTATCTACGACTTCCAGCTCGTCTTCCTCTTCGGTGCCAAGTGTCAACACGTCAAGGACAGTGGTGAAAAAGAGCGTGACGACTCCTTCGATCTTTATTGCCTTCATTTGTATGGCCACGAACGGGATGTTCCCGTTGAAAAGCGAAACCACATTCAAAAAGCGACTCGTGATGTCTTCCGCGATCAGCACGGCGCAGTGCTTGTACTGAGGAAATTTCTTTCTTTGGTAGTCCCAGTACTCAATCGTTCGAATGATGTGTGACTCATCGGACTTGCCGAGCTGGAGTTCGACTTCGTACCGTGTGTTGCTGTCAGGATCGTGCAGCAACAGATCAAGCCGACCGCCACTAGGCTGCGGACGCTCTGAATCTTTCAGAGTTAAGTCGCCAAGGCCAATGATCGATGGATTGATCTTCCGCAATTCTGGATTGAACCCACTTCTCGGTGAACTCAGGGTGCTGCTTGAGCGAGATGACCTGCGACTTCACGTATTTATCCATAGGTGGGTTTCAAATGTGAGGGGAGGGGAGTGTGACGGCTAACGTTTGACATGAGGGGTGCACAAAAGGCGCAGCCTTTTGGGCATCCCCTCGATGGAAGGGTTAGGCGTCACTCCCGTTCCCTCTGCGCATTGGCCTTGTTCGCTAGCGACTCAGCACGGGCACTGCTGCCGGCGCCAACCGCCCTAGACCATGCGGCGCGGATCGAGTTGACGGACATTCTGCCCACTATTGCGAGGCCGAAGCCAGCCAGAAACTGAAGTAGAAGAATTGCAGCGAAGGCTAGCGTGTAGCCAAGGAGTTCGATACGGCTTGTACCTGGATCGGAGCCTGGCAGCTTCCAAGCGACGAACAGAGTTGCGGCCAAGACCGGTAATAGAACGAACGGCCATCGTTTGCGCGCTGGTACGGCGAGGGAAATCAAGCCAACGATGAAGCCGGACGCCACGGACCACAGAGGAATCGCTACCTCTAGGCCGCCGAGATGCGCTGACGCCGAGGCAGGAAGCAGTGTGGTCGCGAGAAGTATGAATGCAGTACGGCGCATGGGCTTCGTGACGCCTAACGTTTGAGGTAAGCGGCAGACAAAAGGCGCAGCCTTTTGACTGTCCGCTTGACCGATGGGTTAGCCCTTGGTGGGCGACGATACAGT
>JAYTQD010000765.1:0-5917 GCA_043746935.1 Acidobacteriaceae bacterium
GATCTCATCGTTCTGAATGCGATTCTCAATGTCAGGGCGCACCCAATATTTAACGTGCGGATGAATCTGCTGGCCACGATGCACCAGCGTGACGCGGGCACCGTGACGCCATAGATCCAGCGCCACCTCCGCGGCTGAATTTTTCCCGCCGATAATGAGCACGTCACTGTCATAAAACGGAAACGGCTCGCGATAGTAGTGGAAAACCTTGGGCAGGCTTTCTCCGGGCACGCTCAACTGGTTGGCCAGGTCGTAGTAGCCGGTGGCGACGATCACTTTCTTAGCGCGGTGGATCTGAACCCGCCCGTTGCGATCCGTCGCCGTAATGCGGAAATCACCATTCTTGCCGGAAACGCTTTTTACCTGGTTGTATTGGCAGACATCGAGCGAGTAGTGCTGGGTTACGCGCCTGTAGTATTCCAACGCCTCCTGTCGCGAGGGTTTCTGCTGCGCACAGTGAAACGGGATGCCGCCGATCTCCAGCAACTCAGGTGTGGTGAAAAACACCATGTTCGTCGGATAGTTATAGATGGAATTAACGAGGCATCCCTTGTCGATGATGCGCGTCTTGTAGCCCGCCATTTGCACCTCAATGGCACAGGCAAGGCCGGTGGGACCGGCGCCAATGACGAGAACGTCGGTTGTGATTTCGGGACGGAACTCAGCTTCAGTTTTGGGCAGCGCCACGGGAATTTCGTCGGTCAACACAAAAATATTCCTGGAAATCGAGATGGTCGCCGCGATGAGCTACTGTTGGCGTGTTCGAATCTTGCTCGAATCGCCCTGGCGAGACGATCAGTCTAGCATGGCGGGAGATTGCTATAATTTTCAGTTCAGCACTGAAATCCGTTGAGGAGTGACCTATGTCCACCGTTGCACCGGGCGCTACCCGCACTGAAAAAGATTCCTTGGGCGCCAAGGAAATTCCGTCGAATGTTTATTTCGGCATTCAGACGCTGCGCGCGGTGGAAAACTATCCGATTTCCGGGATGCGAGCACACCCGACTTTGATTCGCGCTTTTGGCATGGTGAAGCAAGCGGCGGCAGAGGCCAACAAAGAACTGGGCTTGCTGGACGAGAAGCGCGCCAATGCCATCATCCAGGCGGCGAAAGATGTGCAGACCGGGAAGTTCAACGATTCGTTTGTCGTGGATGTGTTTCAGGCGGGCGCGGGCGTCAGCTTCCACATGAACAGCAACGAAGTCATTGCGAACCGCGCGGTGGAAATTCTAGGCGGGGCGCTGGGCGATGCTTCCGTGGTACATCCCAACGATCACGTCAACTACGGCCAATCGACGAATGATGTATTCCCGACGGGGATGCGGCTGGCCACCTTGCTGGAACTCGAAAAGCTGTATCCCGCGTTGGACGGGCTTTCGGCAGCACTCGAACTCAAAGCGAAAGAATTTCACAGCATTCTAAAATCGGGCCGGACGCATATGCAGGATGCCGTACCGATGCGGCTGGGACAGGAATTCGCGGCGTACGCTGGGGCGATTCGTCGAGCCACAGAGGCAGTGAAGCAGTCGTCGGAATATTTGCGCGAGTTGGGGTTAGGCGGCTCGGCGGTGGGCACGGGGATTAACACGCATCCTGACTATCGCGAAAAAGCAATTGCACATTTAGCGCGCATCTCTGGGCAGCGCGTGAAGCCGGTGGATGACATGCGTTACGCCATGCAATCGAATCTGGCGATGGCCGCGGTGTCGTCGGCGCTGCGGAATTTGTCTTTGGAAATAATTCGCATTTCCAATGATCTGCGACTGATTTCTTCGGGGCCAAATACAGGCTTGGCGGAAGTGAATCTGCCGGGCTTGCAGCCGGGGTCGTCCATCATGCCGGGAAAGATCAATCCGGTGATGCCGGAGTTGGCGGCAATGGTGGCGTTCCAGGTAGTCGGCAATGACCTTGCGGTGGCGATGGCGGTGCAAGCCGGACAGCTTGAGCTGAATGTGATGATGCCAACCATGTCGTACAGCGTGCTGCAATCGATCACCATTTTGACCAACATGCTGCGGCAGTTCACGGACAAGTGCGTGGCTGGGTTAACGGCCAACGAGACTCGTTGCGCGTTTTACACGCAAGCAACGGTGTCTTTGGCGACGGCGCTGAACCCTTACATCGGGTATGCGAAGGCGGCGGAGATTGTGAAGGAGTCCGTAGCGACAGGGCGTGGAATTATTGAAATTGCGCGCGACAAGAAGTTGCTGAGCGAAAAAGAAATTTCGGAAATTCTCGACCCAGCGCGGATGACGGAACCGCAAAGGCCGCTCGACGCGGCGGCGAAGCGGGAAGAGATCAAGGGGAAGAAGTAGACGAAGAAGTAGGCCAGGGGAAGCGGCATTTTACAACTTCACGAGATTAGACGGGGCCAACGCAGTTTCCGGCAGTGTCCTAATTAGAACATGTTTCATAAATCCGTTTCGATAGGGCACGGCTTCAGCCGTGCCATTCGACAACCAAATGTTCAGCGGCTTTAGCCGCTGAGGTAAGGGTTTTCACGGCGCTCCAAAGTTATTTATGAAACATGCTCTAGTAAGCCCACCGCAGCAGCGTCGCCCCTACCGTAAACCCTGCCCCGACCGAAGCCAGCAACACCAAGCTTCCCTTCTTGAGTTTGCCTTCATCAATTGCGGTCTGCATCCCTAACGGAATCGTCGCGGCGGTGGTGTTGCCGTAACGGTCAATGTTGATGATGGTGGCGTCGGGGCGCAGTGCGAGGCGATCAGCGGTGGCGTTGATGATGCGCAGGTTGGCCTGGTGTGGGATGAAGACATCAATATCGCTGCCTTTAAGCCCGTTACGTTCCAGAACCTGAGCGCAAACATCCGCCATTTTGCGCACGGCAAATTTAAAGACGGCTCCTCCGTCCTGATGAACAAAGTGCATTTTTTGGTCCACGGTGGCATGGGTAGAGGGATTCAGGCTACCGCCGCCGGGCATGAAGAGCGCGCTGCCACCGGAACCATCCACCTCGTGAATGAAATCGAAAAGGCCAGCGTCGTCGTCCCCCTCTTCCGCAGCCTCCAAAATAACTGCACCCGCGCCGTCGCCGAAAATAATGCAAGTGGCACGATCGGTGTAGTCGATGATGGAAGACATCACATCCGCGCCGATGACCATGACGCGCTTGTGGGCACCCGTCGCGATAAATTGCGCTCCGTTCTGCAACGCGAACAGAAAGGCCGAGCATGCAGCGGAAAGATCGACGCCCCAAACTTTTTTCGCGCCCAGCTTGTGCTGCACCAGGCAGGCCGTGGACGGAAACAGCATATCGGGCGTAACCGTAGCCACGAAAATGGCATCCAGATCGCTGGCTTCAATGCCACGCATGGCCAAAGCCTTCTTCGCTGCTTCGACGGCAATGTCACTGGTGGCAACACCCTTTTCCACGATATGTCGCTCGCGAATGCCAGTGCGTTCGAGAATCCACTGGTCGGTCGTCTCGACCATTTTTTCCAGGTCGGCGTTGGTGAGCAGGCGGGGCGGAACGTAGGTGCCCAGGGCGGTGATCTTGGCCCGAACCAGGGCGCGCTTCGGTTGGTTCAAGGAGTTCTCCTGAATGATGGCAAACGATCAAGCTCAACAATGAAGTCGAACCTTGTATTTTGCGGGATTCAGCGCCGGATGTCTAACGGTACTGGTTAACTGAAGCGAGTCAGCGGACGTTTCCGGCTAAATACCAGCGGCGGAGGGCGACCACCGACCAGACAGCTTCCACCGCTCCGAAGGGCCACGCTCCTTGGAGAAAACCGTATATCGAGCCCAACATGCAGGAAATGGCGAAGGCAAAAATGAACCAGCGGCTGCGGTCTTCCAGGGCGTACGTGACGAGCATGGACGTGACGGCGAAGAGGCCGAAAAGGGTTAGGCGGTTCATGGGGTTTCCTGATTGTAAGGCTGGAGACGCTTTAAAACTCGAAGACCAAGCCCGCCGTGGGCACCACGGGTAGAGCGCGCTCCGTTTTAATAGCTACCTGAGGGATGCCGGATTGGAAGCCAGTGGCGATAACGTTGTTGTGGTTGGTCAAGTTCAACACTTCTCCATAGAGCGTCGTCTTCCAACGGGTAAAGGCCCAGCTCTTGTCGACGCGAAAGTCGACACGCGCATATGCGGGGAGGCGTTGAACCAACGGGGGCTGTCGAGGCACGTTAGGAAAGAC
The DNA here is from genome assembly GCA_043746935.1 of Acidobacteriaceae bacterium. Taxonomy (GTDB): domain Bacteria; phylum Acidobacteriota; class Terriglobia; order Terriglobales; family Acidobacteriaceae; genus JANXUC01. The sequence continues at coordinate 4,164 of JAYTQD010000765.1, forward strand.
GGAGACCGGATATCCGGAGCCGTAGAGTAATTTACCGCTGAGGTTGATGGAAGGTGTAAGGCGATAACTCGCGAAAGCGTTCAGCGAATTGCGTTGGTCTTCGAGGCTCGGTAGATATTGGGTCGCGGGAAACGTGCCGATATTAGGGTAGCTATTCTGTTTAGCGAACACCAGCGTGTATCCGATCCAGCCGGAAAGGCGGTTGGCGCTCCTCCGCTGCAAAACAAGCTGTAGGCCGCGCGAATATCCCTTGTTGAGGCTAGTCGTGCCAGGAAATGTTGGAGGAGGACACCCCGAAGAATACTGAAAGGCGTCAAAGTTTTCGCTCTGCCGGTCAAAGGCGCTGAAGCGAACCCGCGTGCCGTCCCCAATGCGCTGTTCGATCCCCGCCGTGTAGTGCGTCGCCCTTTGAAAGTACTCGCCGAGGATCGAGCAGAACAAAAAGCCAGACACCGGCGGCCCACTGCACACGCAAGAGCCCGTTACCGTTGCTTCCTTCCGGACCTGGCGGGGTTGGCGGGAAGACGTCGCGTGGAACCGATGTCTGACCTGTCCGATTCTACCATCTTGCTTGAGGTTGCCTGAATCGACTGCGCGGAATTTTCATCGTGGCAATCGCCCGCGCTCCACCCACGGAAAGTGAACTTCCACCCTCAGAAAGGCGGAAAGACCTATTCAGATTCTGAATAATTCAAATGAGAAATATTCACATTCTGAATACCCATTTTGAGTGAAAATGCGTTTTGAGCGACGGCCATGTGACCTTCGATTGCTTTACCCTCGTCGCGGCCTTCCCTTCTTGCCGTCCCACCTCCGAAAATTGAAGGGCGCATGTCCACAAAACCAACCGCCGAAGGTACAGCTCCGAGCCGCGTCTCCATGCCCGTGGATCGCTATCTGCTGGTATGCCTCTACCTGATGGTAATGACTGGTTTCGGAACGTTGGCTGCTACCGGGCAACTGGATCTGGCTTCCGTTCTCTTCGTCTCCGCGGCCCTAGTCTGGCGTGGCTACCTGCTCCTGATCCATCGGAATCTGGTGATACCGGAAAGCTGGAATACGCGGCTCGCCTTGGGCTTCGTGCTGTTCTATCTCGTCGATGTGCTGTTGGTGTCGCGAAGTTTCCTTACCGCCACGGTGCATTTGGTCATGTGCGGGCTGGTGGTGAAGATTTTTTCGCCACTGCGGGACCGCGATTATGTATTGCTGTCGGCTCTTTCGTTCGCCATGGTGCTGGCTGCCTCCGTGCTGACGGTGGATAGCGCATTCTTCATCATGTTCTGCATATTTCTGTTGATGGCGGTGGGAACATTCATTCTCTTGCAGATGCATCGGGCGGCGGCGCAGGCCACGGTGCGCGCCTTCGGGCACGAAGCACTTGGACTGGAGCGGCGGCTGGGAATTTCCCTGGGCGCGGTCACGCCGGCCATTTTGCTGCTGATTTTCGCGGGAGCGGCGGGAATCTTTTTTGTGCTGCCGCGAGTTTCCGGCGGATACGCCGGAAGTTACAGCACGGGCAGCGACCTATCGACCGGATTCAGCAATGAAGTTCGCCTTGGGAGCATTGGTGAGATTCAGCAATCGCAGGCAGTGGTCATGCACGTGCAGGTGGAGAGCGGTGTGCAAGCAGGCGAATTCAAGTGGCGTGGAGTAGCGCTGAGTTCCTTTGATGGAACTACATGGTCCAATCCAAATGCCAATGCCATAGCGCGGCGACTCGCGGATGGGCGTTTTCTGGTGACGCGGGAGCTTCC
>JAYTQD010000766.1:0-2215 GCA_043746935.1 Acidobacteriaceae bacterium
CAGCACGACGGACAGCACCAAGTCGGCTACGGCTAAAATTGCCGTAACCGATCTTGCCGGCGTATTTACCTATCACAACGATCTCGCGCGCGATGGCGCAAACACGCAGGAACTGGCGCTAACCCCAACCACAGTGAAGACTGCGACTTTTGGCAAGCGCTTTGCCTGCGCGGTCGATGGTGCCTCTTACACGCAGCCGATGTGGGTACCGAACTTAAGTATTGGGGGCGCGGTTCACAACGTCATTTTCGTAGCCACGCAGCACGACAGCGTCTATGCCTTCGATGCCGACGCCAGCCCTTGCGTGATGCTGTGGCAGGCCAAACTGCTGGATAGCACGCATGGCGGCATCGCGGGTGAAACCCCCGTCCCGACGGCGGACGTGGGAAATGGCTTTCAGGATATTCAGCCGGAAATTGGCGTGACAGGCACACCGGTGATCGATCCAGCCACGTCGACACTCTATGTTGTTAGCAAATCGGAAGACTTGACGAACGCCTTCCACCAGCGGCTGCACGCGCTGGATTTAACTTCGGGAAACGAAAAGTTCGCAGGACCGAAAACGATTGCCGCGACGGTGCCGGGAGCGGGCGATTCCAATTGCCCCTCCAGCGGTACCATCTCCTTCAATCCAAAGACCCAGCATCAGAGGCCTGCATTGGCTCTGTCCAACGGTGTCGTCTATGTTGGCTGGGCATCCCACGAGGACGCACTTCCCTATCACGGCTGGCTCATCGGGTATAACGCTGGAACGCTGGCGAGAGTATCTGTCTTTAACTCATCGCCCAATGGCTGTCTGAGCGGCATCTGGATGGCGGGTGGCGCGCCTGCTTTCGATAGCGCGGGGAATCTCTACGTGACCACTGGAAACGGCACGTTCGACGGAAATTCCGTTTCCACGCCAAACAACGACTTTGGCGATACGGTTCTGAAGCTCTCATCCGGTCTTGCGTTAACGGACTGGTTCACGCCGCACAACCAGGACGTACTGAACCAGCAAGATTTGGATCTCGGATCCAGCGGTGTTGTTGTGTTGCCGGACCAGACTACCTCGCCCACCCACCTTTTACTGGCAGCAGGAAAAGAAGGCCGGGTCTACCTGCTGGATCGCGATGCCATGGGATTCTTCTGCACCCCCTCCCCATGCCTGTCGGATACAAATACAGTACAGAACTTCGCCGTCAGCATGATTTGGGGCACTCCAGCCTTCTGGCAAAATCGGATGTACTACGGCGGCACCGGCGACCATTTGACCGCCTTCGACTTCAATGCCTCCACCGGAAGATTTACGACAACCCCGTCGTCGCAATCCAGCTCCACCTATCAATTTCCCGGATCGACCCCGTCGGTATCATCCCAGGGAACATCGGGAGGAGTGGTCTGGGCGGCGGACGTTAGTCAATACGGCGTGCCCAGCTCCTTCGGCAGCGGCCCAGCCGTGCTGCATGCCTACGATGCCACCAATCTCGGAACCGAACTTTGGAACAGTTCCCAGGCTGCCAGCAATCGCGACCAGGCGGGCAACGCGGTCAAATTCAGCGTTCCAACTGTAGCCAACGGCAAGGTATATCTGGGAACGCGCACCGAGATTGAAGTGTACGGATTGTTGCCGTGAAATTCGGCAGCGAATCAGGCTGGCGGGATGTCGCGCACCGAAAATTTGCCGATCCCCTGGATCTCAACAAGCTTATTCAGTAGGAAGTCTGAGACCTCCGAGTTCAAGAAATCAACGACAGGCCGAAGGCGACTCCACTGTTCCGTTCGACTTAGGCCGCTCTCGCGCAAAATAATTAGCCCCGGATGCGCGTCGCCGCCAAGCAGTGCGATGAAATCACGGGCATTCGTCGTGACCACCGCAAAATCGTAGTCAAGAGCATAGCGCCACACTTCATGATCGGGTCTGCCAGCTAAGCCAATATGCGGAACAGAAGAAGCGAAGACACCGACTTCGGCCAAATAAGCGGCAAGCGCTGGCGAAATGTTCTCATCCAGCAGGAACTTCACGATTACAGCGTCTCCAAGCCCCTCTGCAATGCCAGACGTTTCCTCGGGCGCCCAGGTTTCTCTCCGAGACGAGAGACCAGCCGGGCATAGGCTCGATCCCTCGAACGCAAACGCGGGAAGTCCTCAGAAATTTCCTGGTCCGAAACACCTTTGCGATACAACTCCGCAACATGCGCCAGAGAAATCCGTGTTCCCTGAAAAACAGGTTCGC
>JAYTQD010000767.1:0-2211 GCA_043746935.1 Acidobacteriaceae bacterium
CGCACCGGGCGAGCCGAAAATAAACCAGAGCACCAGCAAACTGGGCAGCGCGGGGAGGAGGCAGCATACTTCCACCTCCGCCAGCTCGGGTATGTGATCGTTGCCAGAAATTTCCGCTCCCCACGTCGTCGCGGAGAACTCGACCTAGTGGGATGGGAAAACGATGTTCTCTGCTTCATCGAAGTCAAAACTCGCACCACGCGGGACGTCAAACCCGCCCATGTCGCTGTGGATCGCGACAAGCAACGCGAATTGATTGCCATGGCTCGCGAATATCTGCACCACGTGCGAGGAACTCCCCCATGGCGGATGGATGTGATCAGCGTGTATATCGAGCGATCAGACGCTACATCGACTGCCAAGCCGGGTGCCAAGCCAGGTACCAATGTAAAGATCGAATTGTTCAAGAACGCATTCCCGGTATCGTAAAATATAGTTTTTGTGGCAAGTTCGTATCCGTCTGAGGGAGCTGCCGAGTGCCTGAGCTGAGAAAAGATCCAATCGTTGGACGGTGGGTGATCATCTCCACCGACCGCGCCAAGCGTCCCACCGATTTCACCCGCGAGGGTCTGAAGACCAAGGGCGGATTCTGCCCCTTCTGCCCTGGCAATGAGAGCAAGACCCCGTCGGAAATCCAGGCCTACCACCCGGCTAACGGCGGTCCCCCGGCTGCCAAGAATTCTCCGGGCTGGTCCGTGCGCGTCGTGCCCAACAAGTTCCCCGCCCTCGGCATCGAGGGCACACTTGACCGCCAAGCCGACGGCATGTTCGACCGCATGAATGGCGTAGGCGCGCACGAAGTCATCATCGAAACCCCGGACCATAACGCCAGTCTCGCCAGCCTACCCGCAAAGAAAATCGAAGACATCCTCTGGGCTTACCGTGATCGAATTCTAGATTTGAAAAAAGACCGCCGCTTCAAATACATCCTCATCTTCAAGAACCACGGCGACCCAGCAGGGGCTTCGCTGGAGCACGCCCATTCGCAGCTCATCGCCCTACCCATTGTCCCCATTTACGTGACGGAAGAAATCACGGGCGCCAAGCAATACTTCCTCTACAAAGAGCGCTGCGTATTCTGCGATGTAATCCGTCAGGAAACCGACGCCGGGGTCCGCGTAGTCGCCGAAAACAACGATTTCCTCACCATCGCTCCCTATGCGCCACGCTTCCCTTTTGAAACATGGATTCTGCCCAAGCGCCACGAATCCGCCTTCGAGAATTCCTCCACGCAAATGTTCGAGAGCCTCGCTGTCGCGCTAAAAACTCTGCTCATGAAAGCCGACCGCGTCCTCGACAACCCGCCCTACAACCTCGTCTTCCACACTTCACCCGTTCAGGAATCCACCAACGACCACTACCACTGGCACGTCGAATTCATGCCGAAACTAACCAAAACCGCCGGCTTCGAATGGGGCACCGGCTTCTACATCAACCCCACCCCACCTGAAGAAGCCGCCCGCTTCCTCCGCGAAGCTACGGTGGAAGAAACGCAGACCGTAACGGCACGGTAGATACCCACGTAGGCCCAGATGCCCTCGTCTGGGCGCTCTTGATCTCCATTCCACGTTCAGAATATCGGGCGGGTGGCCGACCTATCCAATCGGTATTGATCTCTATTCCACAATCAAAATCTCCGGTGCCCCGTCCTTGCGCACTTTGCAAGGGCGGGAGCGATACTGCCTGTTTTTGCAGGGGTGGCGGCCAACTGCTGGGGAGAGAGTTACGGCATCGATGCCTGGGGCAACCTCAACTCCATCGCCTCGCTCAGTTCCGCCTACACCGGCTGCGCGCAGGAGCCCGGCTTCTCCACCACCGCCAACGCCCGCAACCAGCTTCCCCTCACGGGCAATGCCTACGATTCGGCGGGCAACGTGATCACGGCCCCGGTGGGAGGCATCACGAACTCCTACAGCTACAACGCGGACAATCAGATGCTGTCGATGACCGGCCTGACCACCACCACCAACTACGTCTACGACGGCGACGGCAAGCGGGTGCAGAAGACGGGGAGTAAGCTGTACTGGTACGGAGCCGACGGCGCGGTGCTGGACGAGACTGACGCCACGGGCAGCGTGACGAACGCGAACTTCAGCGAGTATATCTTTGTGGGCGGGCGGCGCATGGCGCGGCGCGATTCGGCGGGCAACGTGCTGTACTATTTTGCCGACCATCTCGGCACCTCGCGGACCATGGCGCAAGTGGCTTCGG
>JAYTQD010000768.1:0-2210 GCA_043746935.1 Acidobacteriaceae bacterium
GGCGGCGGTGCAGCGCGGCATGCGATGCGGACGCGAAGAGCGATCAAGCAATCCGGTCCGGCCGTGGTCACGAAAGCGCCGGACCCACTTGGCGGCCGATTGTCGGCTGAGCTTGAACTCGGCCGCGGCCTCCTTCAAGCTCAGCCGACAATCAAGGACGCTCTGGGCAAGTTCCTCTCGAAGAGAAACAGTACTTCGGGCATTATGGTGGTAGTCCATTCGGTCTCCTGTGATGGCTGTTAGTTCACACCTTCAGCTTCCCAGTTCTCGACCGAATGGACAACAACCTATTGAAACTTCACAGCTAAAGCCCCTGATTTATTGGGCTTGAGTCACCGGGTTGAAGCCCGGTGCTACCGTGTCGGGTATGACGAAAAATTGGCGCTGGAACGGTTAGGACTGCTGAGATGAAATATTTTTTTGGGATACAATTCACGGCATGACGATCTACCGGAGCGCTATCTTGGCCCTTGCTCTGATGTTGATGGTGGGGGCATCGTTTTCTCAGGACATACAGAAGCTGGACCCGGCGCTGGACGGGATTGTGGCGTCGGATGCGCGGCTGGAACGGGTTGCGACGGGTTTCGATAAATGGACGGAAGGGCCGGTGTGGACGCGGGCGGGGAGTCTTCTGTTTGCGGAGATTCCGGCGAACAATATTCTGCAATGGATTCCCGGCAAGGGGGTGAGTGTTTTTATGCACCCCAGCGGGTATGCCGGGACGAAGCCCTATGGAGGGCCGGAGCCTGGCTCGAATGGAATGACGCTGGATGCGGACGGGCGGGTGAGTGTCGCGGGCCACGCCGGGCGGACCGTTTGGCGGATGGAATCGGTCGATGCAAAGGCGCAAATTACGGTTTTGGCCGATATGTTCCAAGGCAAGAAACTGAATAGCCCGAACGATCTGGTGTACAAATCCGACGGTTCGCTGTATTTTACGGATCCTCCGTATGGGCTGCCCACGCAGGGGGACGAGGATCCGATGAAAGAGTTGCGGGTGAACGGGGTTTACCGCATCACGGCGGCGCGGCAGCACAAGGCCGGCGCGCCACCGGAGCGCGACCAGCTACAGTTGATCATTGGGGATCTGGCGCGTCCGAACGGATTGGTTTTTTCGCCGGATGAGAAGTATCTGTACGTGAGCGAATCCGGAAAGAAGCAGTGGATGCGGTATCGCGTGCAGCCGGACGGCACGGTGACGGAGGGCGCGTTGTTTCTGGATGCGTCCGCCGATCCTGCCCAAGGTGTTCCCGATGGCGTGCGGGTGGATCAGAAAGGAAATCTCTACGGCTCTGGTCCTGGGGGCGTGTGGATTATTTCTCCGGAAGGGAAACACATGGGGACCATCAAGGTACCCGAGAGCGTGAGCAACATAGCCTGGGGCGGCCAAGACGGCAAGATGCTCTACATCACAGCCAGTACCAGCTTGTTTCGCATGGAGCTGAAAATTCCCGGGGTGAGGAATTGAAGGTCACGGGCTGATTTGTATCCCGTAATTTTCATTGCTAGAATTTTTGCTTTTTTCTGCTAGGCTCTAGGCGTTCTGCGCCTTACTTCAAGGCGCTACAATTTTGCCGATTCCACGAGGGGTTTTTTATGGACACTACTTGTGGTCACGCCTCTACCTTCCGAAGCGCCTATGTCAGAACCGGCGCGCATCTTGAATACGTTCCTTGCGCCCGCCAAGACGTTTTCCGATTTGCAGCGCAATGGGAGCTGGTGGGGACCGTTCGTGGTGTTCGCGTTGGTCACGGTGCTTTTCGTTGCCGTGATGGACCGGCAGGTTGGGTTCGACCAGATCTCGCGCAACGAGATTGCGCGGTCCTCGCGGGCGGAGCAGTTTGACAAGCTGCCAGCGGACCAGAAGGCGAAGCAGATGGAGATTTCCGCCTCCATCACGAAATATATCTCCTACGCAACGCCGGTGTTTGTGCTGCTCTTCACTTTGATTATCGCGGCGACTCTGATGGGGGCGTTCAACTTTGGGGCGGGGGCGAGCGTATCTTTCAAGGCCGCATTTGCCATCGCTATGTATGGCGGGTTGCCCTGGGTGATTCACGCGCTGCTGGGAGTGCTGTCGATGCTGGCGGGGGTGGATAAGGAAGCGTTCAGTATCCGGAACCCGGTGGGGACGAACCCGGCGTACTTCATGGATCCGGCGGGGAATAAATTCCTGCTGGGATTGGCGTCGGCGTTTGATGTGTTTGCTT
>JAYTQD010000769.1:0-2208 GCA_043746935.1 Acidobacteriaceae bacterium
CGCTACCTGCTCCCGTCGTGATGCCGCCTTCTGAATCGGCGGGGCCGACCGGAATTGTTGCCTGAATCTTCCCTGTCTTCAAATTCGCGCGGACGAGCGAGTGCTTCCCGCAACTAGGAATCCAAAGGCTCCCAAATCCGGCAACAAGTCCCGAGCACGGTTTGGCGACAGCGACCTTGAGTCTTATTTTATTATTCGCCGCCGTCATTTGTGTAACGAGGTTTGCACTTTCGGTCGTCACCCAAACCGCGTCTTCCGTCACCGCCATCCAGTCAGGATCAGCCCCGATGTTGAAAGTCGCGTCGGGCTTCAACTTCGCCATGTTTTTGCGAACGGCGCGTCCAGCACCTTTCGCTGTTACGCTTACAGTTTCTTGCCCGGGAAGCAGCGTAAGGCAAGAACCAAGAATCAAGACGGAACGAAAAACGGCAAGGTTGAGCGGCAAGGCCCTCACGCGGTTTTGCTCTCGACTTCACGCAAAGTCTCCTGCCTCCGCAACCGCGCCACCACCAGACGGATTTCGTCATGCGTAATCTCCAATGGCAGCGCCTCTTTCAGCGGCTTGAGCCATTGCAATCCCAGACTCGCACAGGCTGCTTCAATCTGCACCTGCTTCTCCGCCTCGACCCAGCCTGGTTGAAACTCCAGTTGTCCCTTTTCTACAAGCTCGGCCACCATGCCAATCACACTGCCGATCTGCCGCCCGCGAATCCTGGCAATTTCCTGGAAGCTGTTCCCCTCGGCCAGCAGTTGCAGCGTCTCTTCCGCAGGACGAGTCCTCTGTGGCGCTGTCTCCGTGGCTCGCGTTCCATTCTTGAATTGCACCAAAGCATCCAGAATCTGCTGCCCATACAGTTCCGTCTTGCGCACGCCGAACCCGTGAACGCCTTGTAATTCCGCCAGCGAACCAGGGCGCACCCGGCAAAGCTCATCCAGAGAAGCGTCGTGCATGATGATGAAAGCCGCCGTGTTGGTCTCTTTCGACACGGTGCGCCGCCACTCGCGCAGGTATTCGCGCAATTCCGGATCGACATCGGCAGAGGGTTTCGCTAGGATCCCGCCACTCGCCCGCTGCGCAAATTCCCGACGCGGCGTAGCGGAACCGGATTTCGCTTTCTTCTTCTCCGGAGCCAACACCATCCACTCCGGCTCTCCCGAACAAACATCGCAAGCTCCGCAGGTCGTCCACTTGGGAGTCTCGCCAAAATGCAGGCAAATTTCGCGATGCCGACAGCGCTTGCCTTCCACAAACCCGCGAATCAAGTGGTAGCGTTCCCATCCGCGCTGCTTCTCCGCCTCGTCTTCGACCTGCTCGATAAAATAAGCTAACAACCCAGCATCCCGCTTCTGCCACAACAAAAGACAATCCGCTGGCAACCCATCGCGGCCCGCCCGCCCAGCTTCCTGGTAATACTGCTCAATCGACTTCGGCAACGAAAGATGAATCACCGAACGCACCGCCGCCTTGTTGATCCCCAACCCGAAAGCAATGGTACCCACCAGCACCCGCACCTCGTCCGACATCCAGCGCTCCTGATTGCGTCGCCGCGTGTCGCCATCCATCTTGCCGTGATACGCAATCGCCGGAATCCCCTGCTCTTCCAGAAAATCCACTGTCTCTTCCACTTTGTTGATCGTGGGTGCATACACAATGACGTTGCTGTCCGCATACTTCCGCACCGCCGCCACCAACAAGCCGGACTGCGTGCGCGCATCCACTTCCTTCACGATGTACCGCAAATTCGGCCGATGGAAACTGGCAATACACTTGTGCGGATCGCGCAGCCGAAGCTGGTCGATAATGTCATGCCGCACGCGCCGCGTGGCGCTCGCCGTAAACGCCGCAATCGGATGCCCCGGAAAATGCTGCCGCAAGCTGCTCAACTGCCGATATTCCGGACGGAACTCGTGTCCCCATTCGGAAATGCAGTGCGCCTCGTCAATGGCAAACAACGAAATTGGAACACGTTGCAGCCAGCCCACAGTATCCGCCCGCGCCAGCCGCTCCGGAGAAAGATACAGCAGCCGGTACTCCCCAGCACTAGCCCGGCGCATCACCGCAGTCTGCTGATCTCCCGGCAAAGTGCTGTTCAACAACGCCGCAGCGATTCCCATCTGCGTCAGTTGCGCCACCTGATCCTGCATGAGTGCAATCAGCGGAGAAACCACGATGACCGTCTTTTCGCCAGAAATCGCCGCTGGCAACTG
>JAYTQD010000770.1:0-2202 GCA_043746935.1 Acidobacteriaceae bacterium
GGAGATCTATTCTGAAATGAAACCGAGCCTCCCGCCCTGAATCCATCGAATGTCTCGATCCGCTAGCCCGCTCAGGCTCCAGAAACTTACGCTCCAATAGTATCCGTAACGGAGTGCGCGGTAGCTCGCCTCCACACTGCTGGCCGTATCTTTTCTTGTTGGCCACGCCCTTGCGATCCTCCTCCCGGTCGCTCGAAAGTCAAACTCTCACTCAAACATACTGTTTCCGCCCACCGTCCGCCATTTTCGGACAACTGTCCATCCTGGTTGCGGAATGGCTGCCTGACATACAACAAAGATATAAGCACCTGTCAGTTTTGTGATAGCCTTAGCAGCCAAGAAGCAGTATAAATCGGCACGGAGGAACTACAGAATGTTTTCTGAGAATCGGCACTTAGCTGGCAAGTTTGCACTCGTCACGGGAGCATCGCGCGGCATTGGCCGTGGCATCGCGTTGCGGCTAGGAGACAGGGGTGCCGCAGTTGCTATCAACTACCGCCAGAATGAGAGTGCGGCCCTTGAAGTAGTTAGCATGATTAAAGCGCAGGGAGGGGAAGCCTTCGCCGTACAAGCCGACGTCTCTAACGTAAATGAACTCGCCGGCTTGGTGCAAAAGGTACAAGCCACTTTCGGTGCCATTGATATCTTCGTCAATAACGCACTCGGTGACCTACTGGGGTTCATGGCGCCTCCTTTGGCTGTCACTCTCGAACAGTGGGAAGCAGCGTTCCAGTGTCAGTCGCGCGCTTTCCTTGTAGGTGTTCAACGTGTCGCGCCGCTCATGCGCGCCGGCGGGCGGATTGTGGCGATCAGCTATTGGCCCGGCAGTCAACAAGGTGGATTCTTGCCCTATTTTGCAATGGGAACCAATAAGGCAGCGCTCGAAGCGATGTGCCGCTATTTTGCGGTTTCGTTGGCTAAGAGGGGCATTACAGTGAACGCGATTTGTGCTGGCATAACCGACGACAGCGTAGTCAACCTGTTGCCTCAAGCGGCCCAGGACGCCATGCTCGGTTGGCTGCGATCCGGGTGGAATCCGTCGGGTCGTGCTGGCCTGCCCGCAGACATCGGTGGGGCAGTGGCATCCATCTGCGGCGAGGACGCCGGATGGATCACGGGGCAAACGATCATCGCCGACGGCGGTGCGTCGTTGATGTGTTCCGAGGTTCCGCTCTTTTTTCAGCAACCGTAATTCTGGTGGTTGATTTCGCTTCTCCGCTCTGGCCCAATGGCCGACTGGAAAGACTCTTCATCGCGATTGAAATCAGCGGATGGCATCAAACAAGGCAATTTGCCTATGGTGGACGTCCCCCTTATGGATTAGTAGTTGCTTCTATAATAACTGCCTGAGGGCATGTCTACCGAACCTAATCCGCTAAGCGACCGCTACTGGCTCGAGGCTGCTTCCTATCTTGTCACGACAACAGAATTGAACTGGCCTGCGATACAAAATCCATATGTGCGGAGGTGTTACATCCACGGAGGTGAACATGGCCGGGGAAACAAGAAATCAAGTTTCAACCGATGGTCGCCCTACAACGAGTAAGTTTCGGAACGTCGCACGGTCTGGCCAAGCAACAATCTTGCTACAATTGTGCTTGCCATCCGCCATGTGGCGCGTTACGGTACCGGATGATACGAACAATTCGGCACAAGGGGCTGAAACGGCTTTTTGAACAGGACGATCCAAGCGGAGTAAATCCCGAACACGTCGACAAGCTGCGTGATATTCTGGCGACACTTCATGCTGCCCCCACGGTTGCTCACATGGATCTACCGGGATTACGGTTGCATCCGCTCAAAGGCCAGATGAAAGGTTTTTGGTCGGTGACCATTCGAGCAAACTGGCGAATGATTTTTCGCTTCGATGGTGATGCGGAGGATGTTGATTATGTCGATTACCACTAGACAAGAAAAACGACCGATGATAAAAAACCCACCGCACCCAGGAGGCGTCGTTTTCCGGCAGTGCATCGAGCCTTTAGGCTTGACGATCACAGATGCCGCGGCAGCGCTTGGGGTGACGCGAAACACGCTTTCCGAACTCGTAAACGGGAAGCGCGGCATATCTCCTGAAATGGCCGTTAGACTATCCAAGGTTTTTGGTGGAACTGAAGACGGCTGGCTTGTGCAACAAGCCCAGTACGACCTAGCCCAGGTCCGCCGCGATCACATAAAGCTGAAACGGCTGAAAGTTGCCTA
>JAYTQD010000771.1:0-2202 GCA_043746935.1 Acidobacteriaceae bacterium
ATTCCGAATTCGCCAGAAACTCCAGCCCATCCGACCCCGGCGTCTCCTGATACTGGTCAATCATCAGCGGCCGCGCAAATCGCACTCCATACTCCCGCAACTTCCACCCGCCCGCCTCGCGGTAAGCCGCCCGCGTAAACGGCCGTCCACCCAGCACCAGCAGATTCCCCCCATTCTGCAAAAATTGATAAATCGGCTCCCACGCAGCCTCAGGAAACGCCGACCCATACGGCAACACCAGCAGCCGCGTCGAAGCGTTCCCAAGTTGCCCTCCAAGCCGCTCGGCGGACACGAACCGCGCTCCCGGCAGCCCCGCCTCCAACGCGCCACCCGACGGTCCCGCCGAGTCCGCCGCCGGAAACCCCGGCTCACTCAGCACAACGATGGGCGAAGCAGATTGCGCGGCCAGCGAACCAGCCCCTGCCAGCAACAAAGCAAGGGAAACGATCACAGCGGATGTTTTCTTCATGGTGGTCTCGGTTAGGCCTTTCGCGGGAAATTTATACGGCACAGCTTCCAAAAATGCCACAAAACCCCTCGGGAAGAGTAGACTTTAGCGACTCACGCGGCATCGTAGCGTACTGCGGATACATTGGAACAGTTCCGAACGGGACGCCAGTCTGATCCACGGCAAGGATGGTTGTCAAGCCCAAAGTAAACGCTTGTCTACTGCTAGTTAATCGATTATCCTCGGGTGCGACGGCCCTCCGTAACGGCCTGCCGCTCTTGAGGCATCAACGGAGGCATCACAAAAATCTATGGCAATTCCCAGCGTCAACTCCCCCAGTTCCACCGCTTCTGATACAGCGGCCACGCAACGCGTCGCTCTCACCGTCGTCACCACCCTGTTCTTCATGTGGGGCTTCATCACCGTTCTCAATGACGTTCTCGTCCCCCACCTCAAGTCCATCTTCGACCTGAGCTACACGCAAGCTGGACTCATTCAGTTCGCATTTTTTGCGGCGTATTTCATTTTCTCGTTACCCTCAGCCAAGATTGTGGATGCGCTGGGCTATAAGAGAACGATGGTTGTGGGTCTGTCCACCATGGGCGTCGGGGCTTTGCTTTTCATTCCTGCTGCTCTCGTTCCGTCGTATCCGTTGTTTCTTGGGGCGCTCATGGTCGTCGCTGCCGGGATCACAGCACTCCAAGTAGCAGCCAACCCATATGTGGCCGTCCTCGGGCCAGCAGCAACGGCATCCAGCCGCTTGAATCTAGCGCAAGCCTTTAATTCTCTCGGTACCACCATCGGACCTTGGGTCGGAGGCCTGCTGATTCTCTCGGCCGCCCCGAAGGCCATGGAGGTCGTCCGCCAGATGTCCGTCGATGCACAGCAGACCTACCGAATCCACGAAGCCTCATCCGTTAAGATGCCGTACCTGGTCATCGGGCTGGTGCTCTTTGCGCTGGCAGGTGCGATTGCCATGTTCAAGCTGCCGCCGGTTCCTGCTGCGGAAAAGCACGGAGCGGTAAGTGACAGCCCGTGGCGGCACCGCAACTTGGCCCTGGGAACGGTCGCTATCTTTACCTATGTGGGAGCCGAAGTCGCTATCGGAAGTTATCTCATCAATTATTTTAAGCTGCCCAATATCGGGAACCTCACAGAGATCGAAGGCTCCAAACTCGTTTCCCTCTATTGGGGCGGCGCAATGGTGGGCCGATTCATCGGTTCCGCTCTCTTGAGCGGGATGAAGACGATTTACACCGTAGTTTCAGCCGCCGTTTTTTCTCTACTACTGGTTGCTTCGTCGCTTGTAAGTGCTCCCGTCGTCATAAGTACACATCCCAGAATTTCTTTCGTTCTCACGGGGATCGCATCTTTCCTAGTGCAAACACGTCCCCTTCTGATTCTTTGCACCGGCCTGTTTGTCGTTCTTTTCTTAGTTTCGTTGCTCAAGAATGGACGTGTGAGTGTGCCTACCGGACGCCTGCTAGGCATCGCAGCGCTTTGCTCCACCGTTTTGGTCAGCACTTCCATCCTGACCACAGGTCACTTCGCAATGTGGAGCATTATTCTTGTAGGTTTCTTCAATTCCATCATGTTTCCCAGCATCTTTACCCTGGGTATTGCCGGGCTCGGGCCGCTCACTGGGGATGGCTCCGGCCTGCTCGTTATGGCAATCGTCGGAGGCGCGATTATTCCTCCGAGCTACGGGTTTCTCGCGGATCATTTCGGGCTTCAACACGCCTTCATCCTCCCCG
>JAYTQD010000772.1:0-2200 GCA_043746935.1 Acidobacteriaceae bacterium
CACCGTGTAAATGATTGATTTCTGGTCCGTCGCAGTTTGGCACGCTTCGTGCATATAGAGAGGACAACTACTAAGTCATCATTGACTTATATCCCGCAAGGTGTCCCAGCACCTTGCAAGCCCCTCCAAGAGGCCGTGCGGATCCCCTCCACACGGCCTCTTCCTCATTTGTGGCACCTCGCTTCACTACCTCTTCCAATCGCGCTAAACTCGATCCTCTGGCGGATGTTCCTTTCTCAGTGGAGCAGTATTTATGCGTCCAAGTAATTGAGTCATAGTGACTTGCTGTTCACTGACAGTTGTTTTCTGCCTGACTACATCCTACTTCGCGGGTAAAGAGACCTTAAGGGCATCCAGAATCTTCCGTTGCTGCTGATCGGGTTTGGGCAGCCGCATAACCGCCGTCTTTTTGTCCACGTTGAAGATCAGGAAGGACAAGCGTCCCAGCGCCGCCAGCGCGTCGGAAACGGTTACCGCGTTCGGATCTTGCACCGTGGTTCCGAACACGGCAACCAGCCTGCGTTCCAGTTCGCGTTGCAGTTTCAGAGCGAGCAGGCAACAGAGGACGTGCCCTCGAGTGCGGCTCTCCTTGCGCACAAATATGGGCCGGATCTCCAGCAGCCCGGTCTTCATCGTGCGGAAGTCCCGCTCCACTTTCTGCAACGCCATGTAGCTGGCGTGGACCGCTTCGGTGTTGAGTTTGTCCTTGGTGACGTCGGTGACGATGACGTAGCAGCCGGCCAGCTCCAAGCTACGAAGTTCTGCCTCAGGATCGATCGTCTCGGCAATCTGCCGCCCATCCAGGCGGAGTGTAATCAGCCCGGCCATCTTGTGGCGCTTCACCCACTGTTGCAGCACTACCAAACCCGCTTCCGGCTTGCGCCGGGGAGACTGCTCCACCAGTGCGTTGCGCCGCGCGATCTTGTCCCGTAGCTTGACCAGTTTATCTTCCAGCCGGTGCCGGATGCGCTTAGCCTCTGCAGGATTCCTGCGCAAAATGTAGCGCAGGCCGTCGGCCTCGGCCTCGCAGACCTCCTCGGCGAAGAGCTCCAGTTGAATGGTTTTCTTCAACAGCAGAAGGCGAATTTGGGGATCGGTCAACGCACTGATGTAGCGGAAACCAACTTGATTGAGCGCTTGCTTGCCGGCCTTCTTTACCATGCCTCGGTCGCCCACGAAAATCACATCTTCGATGGAGAACTGCTTGGTGAGGATTTCGATCTGCGCCGCTACGGTGGAGGGATCGGACGTGTTGCCGGCAAAGACGCGCACGGCCATCGGCTCTCCAACTGAATCGGCCAGAAGACCGATGACGATCTGCAACTTGCCACGCTTGCCGTCCCGGTTGTAGCCAAACTGGCCGAGCGCGTTGTGCTCGCCTTCCAGATAAGAACTGGTGACGTCGTAGAGGAACAAAGCGGGGGGCGTTCCGCAGCGGGCGAGATAATTGCGCCAAAGTGATTTCTCTATCTTTTCCTGGCGGGCGCACAGATCGTCGAGCGCTTCGTAGAGGTGGTTTTCATCGAACTCAGTGAGACCGAGCACCTCGGCGACAGCGTGATCGCGGGCCCAACGGACGGCCGAGAGGCGTGAACCTTGATGAGCGACGCGGGCCAGGACGAGGAACAAGGCGAGCTTACCGAGTCGCTTGTGGCCGAGTGCGCCGGTGATGCCCAGATCGGAGGCTACTTGATGGAGCGCATGGAGGAGGCCGAAGACAGGGCCGCAGGTGGGCTCGGAAGCGGAGGCCAGGTCGAGTTCGCCGCGGAAGAGAAGGCGGAGAGCGGCGATGCGGGGAGCAGGCCAGGAAGAGATGTTGGCGATGGTGCGGTTCTTGACTTTGCCGTCCTCACGAAAGGATTCGCGAATGAGGATAGCAGGAGGGGAGTTGCGATTGGGAATCTCCGCCACGTACATAACTGCATGATAGCACTAATAGGCAATCAACATAAGGGCAATATCAATATTTACATGACTACAAATGTAGGCTCTAAAAGAGAGAACCCGTTTGCCTCCAATCAGTTCCGCCCAAATACGGAAAAAAGATCCGCCCGACATACCCGTCAATGCCCACGGCAATGGCGCGGCCGTCGCTGAAGGCGCGTTCGGGATCGTGGCACGTGGAGCAGGAGACCGAGCCGTCGCGCGAGAGGCGGCGGTCGAAAAACAACCGCCGTCCCAGCTCGATCTTTTCGAGAGT
>JAYTQD010000773.1:0-2198 GCA_043746935.1 Acidobacteriaceae bacterium
GCCAAGGGGCTATGCTATATAGCATGATATATAGCAAAGGGATCACAAATGGCCAAGATTTCCAAAGCACGGGTTTTTATGAGCGGACGGAGTCAAGCGGTCCGGATTCCCGTCGAATTTCGCTTCACGACGGAAGAAGTTTACGTCCGTCGCGACCCGCAGAGCGGAGATCTGATCCTTTCGCAGGCTCCCGGCGGATGGAATGAGATCTACGCCGCCCTGGATCAGGCAGACATTCCCGATGACTTTTTGGCGGATCGCAAGCAAGGGCCTCCCCAAGAGCGTCCCGATTGATAACTCTCTATCTCATTGATACCAATATCGTCAGCTACATTGTTCGCGGCAGGTCACCAGCCGCAAGGGCCAAGCTCGCGGGCCTGAGAGAAAATGAAATCGGCTGTATTTCCGCGATCACGGAAGGGGAAATACGCTACGGCCTAGCTAAGAATCCGAGCGCCCGTCTTCGTTCGGTGCTGGATGGTTTTCTGAACAAGCTTCGCATCCTCCCTTGGGGGCGCGACGAGGCTATCGCCTATGGAGATTTGCGGGCGAAGCTGGAGCGTGCTGGAAAAACGCTTGGCAACATGGATCTGTTGATTGCAGCCCATGCCATCAGCGCGGATGCCGTTCTTGTTACCAACGATCAATCGTTTTCTCAAGTAGAAGATTTGCACCCTACCGAGAACTGGGTGATCGATTTATAGATGCGCGAGACTCGCGGTCGATATCTGGTTCCCTGCGACGGCAAGTGAAAGACCTTCTGCCAAGACAGCCGAAGCCGCGTACTCAATGTGGAGAACTCGCCTCGGAGCCGCAACCTGCGATTTTGAGGATGCATGAACCAGCAGAGGCCTCATGGTCAGGACTCCGCCGGGCGGAACGAGACAGTCCACGGGTGCTATTTGCGTAGCGAGTAGATGCATTGCGTCGTCGCTTAAAACGCCCAATTTGTGAGTCGCTGGCAAGACGCGAAGAGGTCCATTCTGCGCTGTCCAATCGTCGAGATGAACTCGCAGCGCCAGCACCTGAGAGAGAGCATCGGCCGGGGCGTGCGCATAAATCACCCCTTCTTTTATGGACCATGGACCCCATCCGGGTGTCTCGTGCCGCTCTTGAATCGGGAGAGCCGTGTCCTGATGCCAAACTACGAGCCAGTTCGCAGACGAGGACTTGTCGAAAAGCGTTGCGCGAAAAGGGAACGCACCGTTGCCCAAAACATCTCGTGCGATTCTCAAGAGTTGAGAGTCTCGGGACAGTCGAGCGATTCCTGCACTATCCAAGGCATGGCGCACGCCAGCCCTGCTACGCCGTAACGTGGCGTCCTTGAGATCGTTAAGAATTCCGGTGATGTCTTGTGAAGACAAGACATCGGGAATGATTGCGAATCCGTTCTGTTCAACCGCCTCGTACGAAGTCATGCCTGCTTGATTCTCTCACTCCGCCGGCGACGTGTGATCGTGGACGACGCGCCAGCCTTCTGGGAAGCGGCGAAGGATGAGCGTGAAAATACCGTGAGGCGTCTTGCCGCTGGACAGCGTTAGATGGTATTCGCCGCGGGCGAAAGCGGCGTCACTGCCGAGCATTTCGATACGGAGACTGCAAAATTCCAGCTTGCCCATTTCCGTGCCGGTGCTTTGGTAGTGCTGGCGGTAACGGTCGAGCGTCGGCTGCCAGCCGCGGGTGATGCTGCCGCCGGAGAAAAACGTCAGGTCTTCGGATTTCCAATAGCCCGCCATAAAGCCTTCGAGGTCGTGGCGGTTCCAGGCGTCTTGCTGGCGATCGAGAAGAGCGCGGACGTCGGATTCTGGGTTCGGTAGTGCCGAGGTGAGCGCCGCTCCGAAGATCACAACGCCCAAAGAGAAGAACACTTCCGTTGTCGTCACAATTGCCTCCGATACGCGGTGATCCGAGTTACGATTTTCGCAACTCGCAGTTACAGCTTCTCTAGGGTGCGGGTTCGATTTGCGGAAAGGGCGCAAAGCAAAGGCCGCCCGAAATCAGGCGGCCAGTATAAATGGAATTGTCGGCGGAGAAGTCCCCGCCCCTTCGGCTTCGCTCAGGGCAGGCTCTGTCGCAAAGAACGCGAGAAGGACGGGGCACCCAAAACTAAGCGCGCTTGCCCTTGTCCGGCGCGGCGGCAACCGCAGCCACTTCCCAGGGACGCTTCGGCCGTTCTGGCTGCGCTTTGTCACGGTCCA
>JAYTQD010000774.1:0-15166 GCA_043746935.1 Acidobacteriaceae bacterium
TTGCAAGATCGAGCCCGGCACTCTGGCGCACAAGGTCTACGGACAGGCCGAAATCAGCGAGCGCCACCGCCATCGCTACGAATTCAACCGCGAATACGAAGAGCCATTGGTGGCGGCGGGATTGCGGATTTCCGGCTCCACGCCGGACGGAACTTATGTCGAGATGATTGAGCTGCCCGACCATCCGTATTTCATTGGCTGCCAGTTCCATCCCGAGTTCAAATCGAAACCGCTGGAACCACACCCGTTATTCAAGGAGTTCGTTGGCGCGGCATATGCGCACGGATTGGGAAAGCGGTCGGCACGCGAAGCCAGCACGGTCGAAATGTTCCATCGCTCAAAAGAGGTGGGACGAAAATTTCGCTGAAAGTGAATTGAACCCTGTGAGTCCAGGCTTTTGGGCGGCGCAGCGCTTCAGCGCTGCGATTCTAGCAATCTGCCGTGAAAAACATTTCCGCTACCCATATAGAATTGTCATTCCGAGCGGAGCGAGGAATCTGCTATTGCCTTAGAGCAAACAAAGAGCAGATTCCTCCCGTTGGTCGGAATGACAAAGCTTAGAGAGACTGAAAAATGACAAAGGCATTCCTGGCTTCCCTGGATGATCGGCTTCGGCCGCTGAGGGCACGGATCAAACCGTTCCATGCTCAGGCTGCTTTGAAATTGGAACATTGATGCTCAATGCATTCCAAATCGGCGACGTCATGGTGGGCGGCGGGGAGTTATTCCTCATCGCCGGTCCTTGCGTGATTGAGAGCGAAGAGCACGCCATCATGATGGCCGAGGTGGTCAAGGGCATCGCACGCTCACTCAAACTGCCCTATATTTTCAAAGCCTCCTATGACAAAGCCAACCGCACCTCCATCGGCAGCTATCGCGGCCCTGGGATTGAGGAAGGGCTGCGCATCCTGTACAAGATTCAGCAGGAAGTCGGCGTGCCGGTGCTCACGGATGTACACGAAATTGCGGATGTGGAACGAGTGGCCGAAGCGGTGGACGTAATTCAAATTCCCGCGTTCTTGTGCCGCCAGACTGACCTGCTTCTCAAGGCCGCACAAACGGGCCGCGCTATCAATATCAAAAAGGGGCAGTTCGCCGCCCCTTGGGATATGGAACACGCCGTCGAAAAGTGCCGTGCCACGGCCAACTCCAGAGTTTTCCTAACCGAACGCGGCGCAAGTTTTGGCTATAACAATCTCGTGGTGGATATGCGGTCTCTGCCCATTATGCGCAAATTCGCGCCGGTGGTGTTCGACGCTACGCATTCCGTGCAGCTCCCTTCCGCGGCGCGCAGTGAAAAAGGTCCGGCGGCCAGCGGAGGCCAGCCGGAGTTCATCCCAGTGCTTTCCCGCGCGGCGGTTGCCGCCGGCGTCGATGGAATTTTCATGGAAGTCCACGACAACCCAAAAGAAGCGAAGTCCGACGGGGCGAATGCCCTGGACCTGAAAAACCTGCGCACTCTACTCACCCAGCTCATGGCAATCCATCGCGCCGCACAATAAATTGGGCCTGTATGGCGCGGGCGCCCTCGCCCGCGGGGTCTTGCTAGATGCGAAATTCAACCCTCAGCAGCACCAATCGGCCACAAAATCGAACCAAAGATCATCGTGGCTATTTCGCAACAACTGCGTCTATTTGGCCACATTAGCGGCAAAAGTTTTCGCTTTTCATCTTCTCCTACAAAATATAAAGTGAAAACTCTTGCACTCTTGGAGGCGATTTCGTGCTCCGCCAGGGGCGAAGACGCCCGCGCCACTACCGTCCGAAAATACCGTCAAATTTGACAAGATTTTCTCCATTTATCAGTGTCTCCGTGGTGAGGTTCACGACCCTGGCTCTAGCTTGAGGTCTCGCTCAAGCTCTCTTGCGCCACGATCAGCTTGCGACCTTCCTCGCGGATCACCGGTAGGAAGCGAGCGAACACCAGCGCTCCCACAATCGCCGCCACGCCGCCAATGGCTACAGTGACTGGCGCTCCCATGCGATCAGCGATGGCTCCGCCGAACAGTGCGCCGAACGGGGCCATGCCCATGAACATCATGGAATACACCGCCATGACGCGGCCGCGCAGCGCGTCGGGCGTCATCGATTGGATGAGCGTATTGGAAGACGACATCTCCAGCATCATGAAGTAGCCCACCGGCAGCAGCAGCAGGGTTGACAGCCACTGCACGCGAGAGAAAGAAAATGCGATCAGGAAGACTCCAAGGGCTCCAGCGGTCACAGCCACCCAGCGGCCCAATCCGCGCACCCCTTTTCGCGAGGCCAGTGTCAAAGCGCCGAACATCGCTCCAATGCCGGTCGCACCCATCAGCGTGCCCAACGCTTTGGGTCCGCCGTGCAAAATCTTGTCCGCGAAAATGGGCATCAACACGGTGTACGGCATGCACACGAGGCTCACCAGACCCAACAAGAGCAACAGCGCCCGAATCGGCACGGTCTTGTTCACAAATTGGAACCCTTCGCGCAGCGACTCCAAGGGAGAGAGATCTCCACTACGGCGCGGGCAGTGTACCTTCATCATCAGCAAGCCGATGATTACGGCGATGTAGCTCACCCCGTTGCCAAAAAAACACCAACCTTCACTGATCTTTGTCAGGATCAGGCCAGCAACCGCCGGACCGATAATCCTGGCGCCGTTGAACATGGATGAGTTCAGTGCAATCGCATTCATCAGATCTTCCCGGCCCACCATGTCGCTGAGGAAAGACTGTCGAGCCGGAATATCGAATGCATTCACTACGCCGAGCAAAGCACTGAGAACAAAAATGTGCAGCACTTCAATCTTGTGAGAGAGCGTTAAAGCCGCCAGCACAAACGCCAGAATCATGGAGGCAACCTGCGTACCGATTACGACGCGGCGGCGATCCACGCGGTCAGCCAACATGCCCCCGAGCGGAGCCAGGAAAAATACGGGGAACTGACTAAAAAATCCCACCTTGCCCAGTTGCAGCGACGATCCTGTCATGTGATAAACCAGCCAGGACTGCGCAATCGTCTGCATCCAGGTTCCGGTGAGCGAAATCAGCTGGCCCCCGAAGAAAAGCTGGAAGTTGCGATGCTGCAACGCCCGAAATGTGGTGCGAAGGCGACCGGGTTCGGAAGGGACTGAGGGCAAATTTCCTTCGTCGTCGTTCGACACTGAGGCGCCGGGGGTGGTCTTGCCGGTAGATACGGACATGGACACTAGTCTTGATGCTACCAGTCGGGGAAAGGAAGCGCCGAGCACGATTCGTACCGGATTCTCCACAGGGGTCACTAAGTGTGTACTTTCCAAGAAAGCGCTCCACGCGCTAGAGTTATCCGACCGGTTTGAGGACGCGCGCGCTGCTCTGGCTCCCCCCTGAGAATGCAGCGCAATTTAATTTGTTTCTAGCGCGGTCGTTCGCAGCATTTTTGAACATTTTCATGAGGTTCTGCTGCACGGGCTCTGTGAGGAGTTCTCAAACACATTTAGGAGGCGAATCATGGCCACTTCACAGGTTGGGATTGAACGTCGCGCGGCCCAGCGCTTTGATTTTCACCGTTCGGTGTCGATTCGCCGGGGCAGCGAGGAAGGTCTTGCTTTCACGCAGGATCTCAGCGCCCGGGGCATGTTTCTTTACACCGATATGGTTCTCCACCCGGGTGATGATCTGGAAGTAGTGCTGAACATGCCGTCCGAAATCACGCTCTCCGTGGATACGCGGGTGCGCTGCCAAGTGCGGGTGCTGCGGGTAACTCCAGCCGCTGCCAGCCAGAAGAGCGGTGTAGCCGTCCTGGTGCGGAACTACGAGTTCCTGCAGGAAGTTGCCGCAACCACGCCGCTGCGGGCCTCGGACCACGGGTTGGAAGCGGACGCAGCCGTCTTGGCGGGCGAGCGTTCGAACTGGTCCGGATCCAGCACCCGCTAGATCGCCCTATTCAATCCGCAGTAGCCTCAAATCCGTACCCCGCTTGAGAGAGAAAACCTGGAGAGGTGACCTTCTGCGCCAGACTCAAGTCCTTACAATTTGCTAGACTTATTTTGCGGCAGGGCCACAGCACCCTGCCACACCCCTCCCCTTAAGAAATGCCCAGCTGTTCGCTTCTGCACTACTGCGTGTTGGCCCAGGTGACTAAGGTCACGTGCCTTGGACTGGAAGCGTATTCTAAAATGAAGTACTTGCAGAAAGTGGGGGCTTGAGAAGTGTCAGCGGTCGCCGTCGCGATTCTTACCGAGAATGAGGCTCAGATTCCCGTGCTTCGCGCGCGGGTGGAGAGCACCGCCATCGCCCGGACCGCGCTCAGCCATGCCGGACTTCCCACCGGTTCCTCCGACCCTCTGCTGCGCCAAATTCAGGATTTAAGTATTGAAGTTGTGCTGGTGGAGATTGATGCCAGCAACCCGGAGCGCGGTGCGGCGGCGATTGAGCTTCTGCACAACACCACCAGCGGTCTGGCAATCTTCGCTTTGGGCACAATGAACCAGCCGATGGCTATTGTGGCCGTGATGCGCGCTGGCGCCTGCGAGTACCTGGATCGCGACGGCAGCACCAGCTCACTGCTGGAATCCTTCACACGGCACAGCGCCAAACGACAAAAAATGCAGCGCTCGTCGTCGAGCGCTCGCGTGTATACCTTCATCAACGCCAAGGGGGGCTCGGGAGCCACCACCCTCGCGGTGAACACAGCCACCCTTTTGCAGCAGGCGCAAGGCTCGGTAGCGCTGGTGGACTTTGCGACGCTGGGCAACGCGCAACTGCACCTCAACGTGCGCCCGAACTTTGGTCTGACCGACGCTTTGCAGAACATGCACCGCCTGGATCCCTCCATGCTGGAAAACCTGATGACGACGTGCGCTAGCGGGTTGCATTTATTGGCGGGGCCGCAGCAGCCCATGCAGGTAGCTCCCACGCCGGCGGAACTCGCGCGGCTGTTCGATCTGCTGGTCTCAAGCTACCGCCATGTGATTGTGGACTGTTCCAGTCGGCTCGATGTGGCGGTGCGGTTGGTCTCCGACCTTTCGAACCGCGTTCTGCTGGTTGCCCAGCCCGATTTGGTTTGCTTCTGGAGCGCCAAGCAAGTTCGCCCCTTCCTCACCGACGGTGCGCCCAGCGAAAAAATCTCGCTGGTCCTGAACCGCTACAAGAAGATTCCAGGCTTCTCCGACGAAGACATGGAGAAGGCTACGGCCAGCAAGATTTTCTGGAAGGTTCCAAATCAACACACAGCGGTTGCGCCATCCATTGAGAAAGGCACGCCCGTCGTGCTGCAAGAAGGGCTGGAAGTTTCGAAGGCCATTCGCGGCCTGGCGGCGGAACTGGCGCGTGTGGAAAGCGCCAACGACGGTGCGGCGAAGGGTTCAACTCCGGCCAAAGAGGGCGGGTTCCGGCGCTTTTTCGTTTCGCCTCTACGCGCGGGGAACTAGCTCAGCGCCCTTACTCTTTTGGCCATCCGCCCTTCGTACAAAAATCAGTGATAGCCATCACAGCACCGACCCATTTGTGGGTGTAGAGTGAAAGTTGTTCTCCCACGTCCGCTCGTCTTTAGGAGTCTGTCATGCTCGCTAAGTGTGCGAACCCAATCTGCGGAGCTCATTTCCTCTATCTCAACCAGGGCCGCATCTACAACGTTCCGATTTATGAACCTGATGCGCAATCGTGCCGCTGGCCGCAGCGTGTGGAACACTTCTGGTTGTGCTCCACCTGTTGCGTGACGCTCACGCTGGTGTTGAAGAACGGCAAAGCGGACGTACAAGAGCGGCATCCACTTCTAACCGATGGGGACACGCCAGACGTCCCCCGGCCATTGCCAGCTCTACGATCCAAACCTGCGGCGGCTTAGTCGCGCTTCCCAGGCGCAGGCTCTGCCTCTTCCGGGAAAAGCTTAAACTCGACCTCGCGCGCCTTGGCGGACACCTTCTTCGCCGTATCCGTGACGTTCTCAGTGAGTGTTCCCTTCACCACATAGTAGCCTTCTTGCGCGCGCGTCTTGGCCGTACCGCGATCCATCGTCCCCTTGAATTCGAACCACGCGCCATGCACGGTTTCGGTCGTAAAGCTCAAGTCGTGCCCGTCCAGTTTGCCCTGCTTGAAGAAGTGGTTGAGAAACGCCCCGTGGTCGCTCTCACTGTCGCCATAGCGCGAGACGAAGCCGGTCACGTGCCCAGCGTCTTCGACCGTGATCTGAACAAATTCCCCCTCACGGAGAAAGCTATACATGCCCGAGTAGTCATTTGTGGCGGACGCCGGGGCGGGACTGGTCTGTTGCGCGAACGCTGACGCGGCAAAGAGGCACGCCACGATTAGAATGTGCAATATTTTTCCCATCGATCTCATCCTGTCCTTCGCATCTTATACAAGACAATCGCAGCAGGTCATACCCGGAAAGAAATTATGCACCCCTGAGTCTTCCGGAGAAGGCCGCTGGGCGCAAAGGCCTCTATAATAGGGCAATTCCCTTCCTTGGTTGGATGCTATGTCTTATAAACCCGGTGAGGATTCTTTGTCCGCAGTGCTGGAAGATCCGGCGGAAGACGCCCGCGACTTGCAGCTACTGCTCGACCACGAACCTCGACATCGCACATTCTTGGGCGACCTGGGCTACGTCCTCGGACGGAAACCACCGCTACCACCCATCGACGACGACTTTTGGCACGACGTGTTTGTGCCATCGCGTTTGCCTTGGACGACCTTTGTCGAATCGCTTGTTTACCATGCACTGGTCTTAGTTGCCTTGCTCGCCTGGGGGCAGTGGGCGCCGGTGCGGCACATCAAGCAAGAAGACCCCTTCAAAAACACAAGGGTCATCGTCTATCCCGGAGCACCCAAACCTGAAGTCAGCACACTGCCCAAGCTGGATACCGGCAGCGCAGGCCCACACCGTGCTCAGGCCGGAGATCCAACCTACGCGCGGCAGCCCATTCTCTCCGTACCCCGCGAGCCGGATAACCGCGCGCAAACCATCATCACGCCGCCGGATATCGTGCTCCGCCGCGATGTGCGTATACCGAACATCGTCGCCTGGGCAGCTCTCCCCGTAGCGCCGACACCCAGCGTCCCGGTTCTGGCATCGGAACGCAGTGTGCTAGCCCCCGATCTGTCCGTCATCGCACCCCCGCCGCAAGTCGACATGGCTCATCGCAACGGCTTGACTCTGCCGCAGGCTGCGCCAGTAGCGCCGCCGCCGGATGTGCGCGCAGATTCAACGCGCAATCAGCCGACGCTGGCCACTGAGGTTGTGCCGCCTCCTCCGCAGGTTGAAACTTCAGCGCGAATGCCCGGTGCCATCAACATGGGGCGCGCGGAAGTTATCGCGCCCTCCCCGCAACTCCCGGTGAATGAGCAACGAACTCTGCGTCAAACAGCAAATGGGAGGGCTGGGCAGGCCATTTCCGCTGGAGCAGTGCCACCGTCACCTTCTGTTTCTAGTACTGGAACTACAACAACGGGACGAATGATCGCCCTGAGCGTGAACCCAGTGGCTCCTGCCGAACCCGTATCGCCGCCCGCAGGAAACCGTCGTGGAGAATTTTCAGCAACGCCGCAAGGCAGCCCACAAGGCTCTGGACGGCCCACGATCCTCGCATCGACGATCCCAGAATCGACACCCAGCGCGAACAACACTAGCACCGGAAACACACCAACGGTTTCAGGGCTTCCGCCGGGAATCCACATCGGAGAAGCCCCGCCCGCCTGGGACGGCAACAACGGCCTGCAATCCA
Source organism: Acidobacteriaceae bacterium (assembly GCA_043746935.1). Classification (GTDB taxonomy): domain Bacteria; phylum Acidobacteriota; class Terriglobia; order Terriglobales; family Acidobacteriaceae; genus JANXUC01. The sequence continues at coordinate 7,685 of JAYTQD010000774.1, forward strand.
TGGCCAGCATCACCATTGACCGGCACCCGATCGCGGCAACGATTGTCGCGCCGCGAGTCACTGCCGCGAATCGCAAGCCTGCCACACTCTCCGAGCGCACGCCCAGCGAATCCGAACGCAAGGTTTTCGGTCCCCGCCGCTTTTACCAGATGACGTTGAACATGCCCAATCTGAATTCCGCCGGTGGAAGTTGGATTGTTCGCTTTGCGGAACTCAATGCCGGCCCCAACAAGGGCGAGCTTTTCTCACCCCTCATTACTCTCAAGTCCGATCCCGCGTATCCTTCCGAACTGCAGCGGGCGAACGTGCAGGGCACCGTGACGCTCTACGCCATCATCCACAGCGACGGCAGCGTGCGTGATATTCGCGTGCTCAATGGAGCCGACGACCGCCTTGACCAGTACGCGCGCGAAGCCCTAGCCCGCTGCCGTTTTGAACCCGCGATCAAAGATGGTACGCCAGTGGCTCTGGAAGCCGTGGTATCGATACCGTTCCGCGCGAGGAAAGAGTTCTGAGTTCGTGTGGCCCGGGCCGCGAGTGGTGCCTCGAGTCAAAATCTTAAGACCACGCGGGCGAGGGCGCCCGCGCCACACGAGCTTACGCCTTCGCCGTCTTCCCGCCCGCCAAACACGCATACAGCGCCGCGTTCGTACAAACCTCGTAATACCGCTGCTCCGTCCACCCATGCACGGTGTAGTCCCGTGGATCCGCCAACGCCACATGTCCTTCGCGAATCAAAATCGTCCGAAACACTTCGCGATCCACCGGCACCAGCCCGCGAAACAACCTCGCATGTTCTCCATCCCACAACCGGGGCAACTCCAGCGAGCAGAGCTCCAATGATATCTCTTGCTGCAGTTTTTGGAACGCAGCCTCGCTCAGCCGAATACCATCGATATTGAACTGGGAAAGCAGCTCAACAAAAGTTTCGCCAACCGGGGCGTCATCCACCGTCTGAAACGCATACACATTAAACCCGGCAACCTGCCCTTGCAGCGCCCGTCGCGCGATTTTGCTGCACGAGGACAAACGGTCACTCTCATTCAGCGCATCGGAAATCATGATCGGACGGTCGCCGTCCAAAAGAAACAGCGGCGCTGAATCCTGATAACAAATACCAACTCCCAACTCAATCGTCGGCAAGCCAGACTGCTTCAACCGGTGGTTGTAGCCGCGAACAATCTCGATCATGTCGCGAGCCAGCGCGCAGGCCCGGCTCACCAGAAAGCCAGCATCGGTTTCCGTTTCCACAATCGAAAGAATGATCGCGTCGCCCTCCAGAAAGACCTTGCTGGCCTTGTAGCGGGCCAGCAACTGATTGACGGGATCGTAAAAATTAAGACTGAAGTAGGACGCGGGATTCAAACCCAACTGAATCAGTGAGCGCGTCAATTCGGTTGAATCGCGCACGTCGGCCTTGAGAATCACGTGCCGCGACAGGCTCTCCGTGCTCTTCGAAGTCTCTTCCTGCAATAGAAACTCATGCAGCAAACCATTCACCGAAGACAGCTCGCGCATGCGCTCATTCTGGATAACGTTCACCGAATCGGCCGCGGCGTTCAGCGCTTCCAGGCGCTTCAGGTCGCGCTGATAACGCATCAAATCAAACAAAAAGCGGGCGGTAATGCGCGCGCGCTCATTGCTGTTGCATCCAGCAATCCGGTCAACGGCGGCATGCAGGTTCACTGTCGCCGAGCGCCCCTGATCTTGAATCAATTTCTCCACACGCTCTAGCTCCACCGCGGAAATTAGAGCATTCTTCAGCTGCTGCGGATTGACGCGAGTTCCGTATTCAGAAATAAGCGGAACGGTTTCATAGGCGGCGAGGACAAACGGTAACAGCTTTTCCCTCTCCAACAAGCCAACCCACACCTGCAACCGAGAACTCTCCGCTCGCGCTTCCGACGTTTCGCCTGGTGTCCCAGTACCCACAAGTAGTTGCGCGTTCTCGGGAACATTGAGCCACGCAGCCACCGCTCCATCATCGGCTGACGTCAATGTCGCGCCGAGGGAGCGAAGAAAGCCAACTGCGGCCTCTCGGAGCGCCAGAAAACGGTCCGCATCCTGATTGAAATTGCCCCACAGTACGTACTGTTCCGCATTGGTCGTATCGTCGCGCCCGTCTTCCGTGAACAGCAGCGGATTCAGCAGCAACTCGTAACCGGGAGACTCCGCTTCGCCAAACAGCGAGCGCCGGGTGCGGGCCAGCGTTTCTTTCTCAATCTCCCGCAGGCAGTGCAGCATTTCCTGCATGGTCTTGCGCAACACGTTTTTTTTGCCTACTTGGAAAGCGGCTACTTTCTCGCGAATTTCCAGAGCACGTTGTTCGCGCACACCTTCGCAGGCCTTCTGGCGAATGCGGCAGCGTTCCACAATTTCGCCAAACTGCGCCAGTACTTCCGCGCGCAGAAACTTGATGACCGCCACCCTTCCCAACAAATCCACGGCGACGTTCCCTTTTTCCTTCGCGCTCTGCAAAATCGACATGTGGATGTCGGTCAGCAGCCTCTTGATCTCGGCGGGTTCCGGTCGTACGGCCTTGGCCCCATTCGCACCAGCCGAAGCATTGGTCGCGGAAGAAGTTCCCGCCGGACTGGCCGCAGCAGCGGAAGTCACCGGGCGAACGAACATCTCACGTGTCTGTTTTTCTTCCACAGGCGTCGCGTTATGCTCGTCAAGCACGCGCTCCACTCCGCCATAGCGCACGATCAACCGCCCCAGGTGGATACGCATCTGCTCGCTAAACTTGGGACTTAGGTACACATCGCTGCGCAGGTTGTCGATCCCCGGCTGAATGCCATCCAGCGGCAGCACAGGCTCATACCCGGCCAGATCCGGCGGCGGACTGGCCGCTCCACCTCGACGCAGCTTGAAAACAGGAATGCGCGGCATTGTGCTGGACAGGACTCTCCTAGGAGAGGCTAGCACGCACCGAATCGACCAGAAACGTTACCACCGTTACCTGTCGCGCTTGTGTAGCACGGGCACCCTTGCCCGCGTGGGGGTGCCCCGTCCTTAGTTCGCGTCCTTTATGCGAACAGGGCGGGGAGTTTAAAAATCAACCCGTTTACTGCATCCCAGCTTTCGCCGACGCCTTCCGGGCCGCCTCAAATTCATCGCCCGGCACCCACTGAATCAGCTCCGGTAGTAGCGCCGCCTTCCACCCCAGCGCCAGTCCAAATCGCGCCATCACGGCATCGCTGCGGAAATCCATTTCCGGACGGTACTCATCGCTGGGCTGGTGGTAATGCTTGGCGGTATATTCCTCGGCTTGCTGCAAACCCCATTCCAGGGGATGCTCTTTATACTTCATTCCCGCGTTAATGGAAAACGACGGGATGCCGACACGCGCCAGACTGAAGTGATCCGAACGGTAGTAGTGCCCAGCCTCGGGGCGGGAATCGGGCTTGATCACCAGCTTGAAATCCTTAGCAGTGGATTCCGCCAGCGGGAAAAAGTCCGTCCGTTCCGAACCTGAAATTTCAGTCTCCTCCGGCTCGCCCAGCGGCGGAATGTCATCGTAGTTCAAGTCCAGCGTAATGCGATTCGTGGGCACAGGAGGATGTAACCCCAAGTATTCCGATCCTCGCAAACCCTGCTCTTCCGCGGTCACAGCGGCGAAAAGAATCGACCGCGGAGGCGCTTGCCCGGAAGCAAAACTTCGTGCCAGTTCCAGAAGAATGCCGCACCCGGTGGCGTTGTCGTTCGCGCCATTGTAGATATTGTCCCCTGGAGCGTCCGCCCGCATACCAAGATGATCGTAGTGCGCGCTGTACAACACAGCGTCTCCCTTGCGCCTAGGATCGGACCCGGGCAGGATCGCGACTACATTATTCGATTCAAACTGGCGAACTTTGGTGACCATGTGCGCCTTGAGCCTTACCGGCAGCGCAACCGGATGGAAATCGCGCGACTGCGCATCCGCCATCATTTTGTCCACAACCATCCCTGCCGCTTGCGCCAGCTTGTTCGCCACTTCCAGCGGAATCCAAGACGCAACTTTTAGTTGCGCGCTGCCATCGGCGCGCAATTGGGATTGCTCCCCCGACCAGGAATTCCGTACGACTTCCCAAGGGTAGCTCGCCATTTCCGTCTTATGTATCAGGATCACGCCCACTGCGCCGTGGCGCGCCGCCTCTTCATACTTGTAGGTCCAGCGGCCGTAGTAGGTCAGCGCTTTGCCTTTGAAGAATTTCACATCGTCGGAAGGCGGCTCGTTCACGAGCATCAGCAGCACCTTGCCTTTTACATCCACTCCCTTGTAGTCGTCCCAGCTATATTCCGGAGCGGAAATTCCATAGCCCACATACATCATTGGCGCATCCACTACGGACTCTGCGTTCTGCGAGTTATCCGTCGCCACATAGTCATCGAAGCGCTTCAGGCTCATCACCTCACCTGAATCTGGAACAAGCGAGAAGGTTGTTGCGGACTGCGTCTCCAGGCCCACCATAGGAACTTTTTGTAAGTATGTGCCGTTGTCTCCAGCGGGCTGGAGTCCATAGAGAGCGAATTGTGTGGCAATGTACTCGGCGGCGATGTCGCCGCCGCGCTGCCCGGTGCCCCGGCCTTCGAGCAGATCATGCGAAAGGAAGCGCACGTGCGCGCGAATATGCTCTGGGTCAACACCCTTCATTTCGGCAAATGCGGCGGGCGGAAGCTGCACGGACCTTACTTTGCCCGCTGGAGCTCCAAAGCCCGCGCTGGCAAGCACACACACACACACGAACAGACGCACTAAGTTCCTCTGCATTCGACTCTCCGGAAAACATGATGCAATGCTTAGAATATATTTCATCTATCTTTGAAGGGGCACGGCTTCAGCGTGCCGTCTGAACCGCATAAAATCAGAGGCTTTAGAGACAACATTGTTTGGAGCCGCGACGCGCGCCTGAAGGCACGCTCTACCAATCTCTGTCGCGTCTAAGAATACCCCTTGGGACATGTCTGCGGGTGACCTATCTGGCAAGAGCTTAGAGACGTAGACTTAAGGCTCCCCCCTCAAAATCTAATGATTCGGCAGGGTTTAGCCCTTCCAGCGGTAGGCCTCGGGTTGGGCTAGGCCAATGTGGGCCAGGACGCGGTTAGCGAACTGGCGGGCCATTTCCTCGAAGCCGTTAGGGTGGTTGTAGAAGGTGGGGATGAGCGGGTAAATGGTGGCTCCAGCGTCGGCGGCGCGGTACATGTTGCGGATGTGAATTTTGCTGAGCGGAGTCTCGCGGACGCAGAGAACCAGGGGGCGCTTTTCCTTGAGGCTGACATCGGCGGCGCGTTCGATGAGCTGGGCGGCTATGCCGTTGGCGATACGGGCCAGGGTGCCGACGCTACAGGGGAGCACGATCATCGCAGCAGCGGGATACGACCCGCTGGCGATGTTGGCGCCGATGTCGGTGTTGGATTGCGGGTGGATTTTTTTGGAGTCGGTGCCGAGGAGCTGGCGGACCAGGTTGGTGCGACCGGTGAGTTCGAGTTCTTCGGCCATGACGCGGAGCGAGCTGTCGGAAGCGATGAAGTTGACGGTGCCGATGCGAGCGTCCTGTTCGACGACGCGGAGGAGTTCGCGGAGGAAGAGTGAGCCGCTGGCACCGGTAGTGGCGATGGTGAGGTTGAAGAGATTTTCGGCGGTTGGGTTGGACAAGATTTCTCCGGGGAGATTGGCAAAATCTCCTCAGTTTTGAGCATAGAAACTACGTTGCCCCGCCGTCAAGCGACGGCGAAGCGGACTGTACAGCAGAGGGCGGCGAGTCGGTTGACGAGGTAACGTTCAGGTTCTGCGGCGGGTTGCTGACTTTATGGCAACTACCGCAACAGTTCGAGGAGCTTTAGCCCAGCGCGCGGCCGTGGCCGGCGTGGAGCGGGCCATTCGTTCCGCCGTGCGCGAGCCGCGTAGCCGGTATCTGCTCGAGTTTGCGGAGGCGTTTCGCAGCTATGAGGCGCGGCTGACCGAGGCTGAGGTTTTTTCGCGGGTCAGCGCTGCAGACGTGGTTTTGATTGCCGACTACCATTCGCTGGCGACTTGCCAGGAATTTACAACTTCCCTTCTCAAGAAACTTACAGCGCGGGATCGTCGGGCGAATGTGCTGGGCCTGGAAGCGGTGTATTCGGCGAGCCAGCCTGTGCTGGACGAATGGTTGTGCGGTGACATGAAAGTAGCCGACCTGCGGCAGCGGCTGCACTTCGCGCGCGATTGGGGCTATAGCTGGGAGCCGTATGCCGAGCTTTTTTCCGCCGCGCGCGAGTGTGACGCGGTTTGGGGCCTCGACAGTGAGCCACGCTTTGATTTGCGGCGGGTGCGGGCGCGAGACCGTCACATGGCGGCGCGGATTCAAGAGATGCGGCGGGATCATTCGTCGGCGCGGATCGTCGCGTTTGTCGGGGAATCGCATTTGGCGCCTGGGCATTTGCCCCGGCTTTTGCAGGATGCTTTGCCCGGGGAGCGGGTCTTGACGGTATTGCAGAATGTGGATTCTTTGTACTGGCAGGCGGCGGAGGGAAATGCGCTTCCGGGATCTGTTTCTATTTCGGAAGATTGCTTGTGTGTGTTTAACGCTTCCCCGCTGGAGAAATACGAGAGCTATCAGGAGTATTTGGAGCGGTGGCGGGAGTAGCGGCGCCACAACATCACCCGGCGGCAACTTTCTCCAGCCGAACTAAAGTATCTGGGTACATGCGCACCAAAAGAACCAGGGCTGCGGCTTGCGGGTTCGGTTTCGCGCGGCCTTGTTCCCATTTTTCCAGCGTTCTTTCGTTAATGTGCAGTTTGCGGGCGAACACTGCGCGCGAGCAATGTAGTTTTTTGCGTGTATCAAGAATGAGCTTGGCATCGACCTTGGGAAGATGGGTCGCTTCGACCTTATAGCTGCGCAGGGTAATCTTACCCTGACGGTGGCTTTTTATGGCCGCCATGCCTTCTATCAACTCGCTGAAAATATCTCTCTTCGCCATTACCGTGCCTTTCGTGATCTGGTATGCCGGATTGCCCGCCGAGCGGTACGCGTCTCCAATTCACTCTCAATGGACGCTTTGAGTGCTTTCTTCTCTTTCGTTGTCAAATCGGACGCTTCGTTCTTGTCGTAAACCGCCATGAACCATATCCGGGAGTCGGATCTAAAGTGGTAGTAAATGATCCTCAAACCACCTCGGCGGCCCTTACCACGGCGTGCGTCGGCCCATCGCATTTTGCGAAATCCTCCCGTACCAGGCATCAAGTCGCCCAAGTCAGGGTTCGAGGCCAAGTCATTCTGGAGGATGCGATAGTTCTCGTCGTCCAGATAATCTGGGAGATAGCGCGAAAATGCAGGCGCTTCGAGAAACTCCATGCCGACTCTTCATACGCTATTAGCGTATATTTAAAAACTACGCTACTAGCGTATTGATGTCAAGTGACCTGTGAACCCTTCGGTAGCGGGGAGGGTGTCGGCTTCTGCGCAGCTCGCTATCGCCGTTTAGTCTTCTTCTTAAGGGTTGGTTTCTTATTGAATA
>JAYTQD010000775.1:0-2188 GCA_043746935.1 Acidobacteriaceae bacterium
TTGGGCGAGAAGCTGCAAGTAGCGGAGCACGGCGCTCTTGTAGTTCGCAGGATCAAAGACAACACTAACGCCGACTTGAGCGTCCGCTGGACGTGGCACGGCACCGACAAACAACGCGATCAAGGTCATGGCAAGCAGTTGCTTCATAAAGTGTTCCTCTTGCTAAACTTTTCAAATTCCATACGAACTAAATATCCGAAGCCGTGCTGTGCGCGGCGTAGTCGGGCAGGACAAGGTCGCCCGAGAGATAAATCTTGATGCGTGAGCCTTCCCGGATGGTGACGGAAGGCAGAACGTTCAAGAACTTGTCGAGGATGTGTTCTCCGGCGCTTGCCATGCCCGCGCCGAAACCCTCGCGGATGCGGTCGGTGGCGCTAGTGTTGAGCGTGCTGGCCGTGCCAAGCTGCGCGACGCCGCCGAGAACGCCGAGCGCCAGCGAAGCGCCGAAAATGCGGACGTAGTGGTTGTTGACCTTATCTTTGAGTGCTGTAGCACCCTCTTGATCGAGGCCTTGAAACTGATCGAGGTTGACGGAAAATCCGTCGGGCATGATAAGGCGGTGAAACACGACGGCAAGGCGCACCTGGCCGGAGGTGTCCACCTTCTTGGTTTCGCCAAGGATTTTGCTGCCAGCGGGAATGAGCACGTGTTGACGGTCGTGCGAGTAGACGTTGGTTGAAAGCAAGCAGCTAACAGGGCCAGAGAAACTGCCGTCGAGCCGATTGATGAGCAAAGCTTCCAGAATCGTGCCTTCAAAGAGCACGAACTTCTTGCCGCTCACAGATAGTGGAGAGTTCGTGTCCGGCTGACTGGCAACTGCCTTCGGCTTTGAGATCTCCGCAGCTTCCTGTTTCGCGGAGACGGCTCCCACTTTTTGCGCTTGTACAAACATCTCGTTCTCGCCAGCAAGTTCGGCGGTAGCCTGTGCCATGAGTCTGTCTTCGCTGGGAGCCGAATTCGGTTGCATTCCAATAGCAGAAGAGCGTGGCGCGAGTGCCTGTCCGCGCAACTCCTTGCGGTAGGAAAGAGCAACGTTGTCGGAGAAAAGCGAGAGATAAGCACGCTTCTTTTGTTCTTCTCGAATGGTATCCACCGCTGGTTCGCTGTCTTGCGATTGGTTGTCCGCGGATGCGTCCGTGTTGGGCGCAGACGGCTGGCTTGCTGCCGCCTGTGCGGCTAATTGCTTTTGGAGCGCCAGCAGAGCTGCCTCCGCTTGTGGCGCGGATTCGCGCTGCGATTGTTCGATGCTTTTCTGGAAGTCAGTAACTCTGTCGGCATTGACGGGCACGATGGTCGGCAGCGTCGGAGTGGTTCCTGGACCAACGGGCGTCGGCGGCTTGTGGCCCGTGAGGGCCATGATGACGACCATGAGCAAGGCGAGTCCTACAAGAAGAAACGCCTGTAGGTTCTTGGGCACGAGGCCCGCTGGCTTCTTGGCTTTATCTTGAATCGGTTGTTCCATAAGTACTCCTTCGCCGCACTCTTCCTGTTTGTACCTCACCGCAGTCAGTTCGTAGCATCGGTTTGCGGTGTGCCTTTTCGTCGGAACATCACCCGCTTTTTGCCCACGACGAGATAGCCGCTGTCGAGGATCTTCGGAACGATGTAAACGCCGTTCGCATCGTCAAAGTTGATGAGGTTGGGCTTGCCGTCCTTCATCTCGTAGAGCGTGGGCCGTTCGCTGGCGCTGGTCTTGATGTAGGTGAAGGCGTCGTCGTGATAAATCCCGGAAACCAGAAACGGCGCGGTTCGGGCTTTCTTGTCGAGCGAGTAATCGAAGGTGAGCTTCGCGGGATAGGTTTGCTTGTAGGCGCTGATTTGCTTCGCGGCTTGGTCATCGTTGTGCTTCTGTTCCTCGGCAAGCTGGTTGCGGAGGCCCGCCAACTCATTTTTGTAGGCCTCGGCTTCGCTGGCCCGAACGTACTTCGCAGGCGTGATGCTTCCTGTGCTCATTCCATTGCCCGGTTCGCTATTCGGGGTGACAAAGACTTTCAGGTCGGGTTCGGCATCCGTTTCTTTCTCCTTGCTGATTTCGGTCAGCAAAAAGGAATACACGTGACCACTTGCGGTTACGAGATTCAGGTTGCTGTGGATTCCGGCCTGCGCCGGATGAAGGTAGCAAAGATTGTGAGTGCCGTTGATGATCCAGAACTCTTTGTCGCCGGTGGTGAAGTCGAGAATCTCTTCG
>JAYTQD010000776.1:0-2187 GCA_043746935.1 Acidobacteriaceae bacterium
TTTACGAGCTTGATCCCAAATCTTTTGGTGCGCGGGATTCCGGAGGCGATTGCGTCTTCGGCGGCGATTAAAGTCTACATCTGTAATTTGATGACGCAGGCGAATGAGAGCCTGGGGCTGACGGCGGCGGATCATATTCACGCGCTGCATGAGCACGCGGAGATGCGGATTTTCGATTTTGCTCTAATCAACCGGAAAATGGTTTCGAACGCGGTCAAGGCTCGATATGCCCTGGAAGGTGCCAGTCAAATTGTGGCGGATCTGGACGCGGTGCGATCACTGGGCGTGCAGCCGCTTCTTGGCGATTATCTGGTGGACGACGAGAAGGCGAGACATGCGACGGATCAAGTGGCGCATGACTTGATTCATTTGACGCAGATTGCCTTGGTGCAGGGGAAGGCGAATGTGGAGCCGGCGGGGTTTGGGGCTCGGTAAGTTTTTAGAATACCCGGTGGGCCTTCGCGGAGCGGGACTCGGCAAGATACATCCATCTGGAGAGTGCGCCTCTTTGCGACAACTCGACCACGGTTTCTAAATAAGTCAGTTGGCGCTCGTAGGCGGCGCGGCCTTCCAGTTTTTCCAGCGCTGCTTGATGTGCTCGTCTAGCGGCTAGGCGTCCGATGGCGTTTTTCAGGAGGCTGGCGGTTCGGTCGCACTGTTCCAATAAAAAAAGACCGGCGGCTTCCAGGGCTTGCTCGTTGCAGCCTGGGGGAGCGAATTGAGTGTTTCCGTGGATGGCTCGGCTTTGAATTTCCTTATCTGAAATGGCGCCCGTGATGACTCCGGCATCGGTGAAGAGGAACCTGCCTCCTGGAACTAAGACGCGTGCGACCTCTTGAAAGACCGCTGCGCGGTTGCGGAGATGAAGAACTACATCCACGGATAAAACAGCATCAAAGGCGGCGTTGGCGAAGGGTAGAGGATCGTTGAGATCGGCTTGCTGGAGAGTGAGCAGTTGTTCCAGATTCATAGCGGCAGCGCGAGTACGGCCTGCCGCGATGGCCTCCGCGCTGGAGTCCGCGCCAAAACCCTGGCAGCCAGTTTGGGCAACGATGAAGGTGAGAGGACCGCAAGGGCCGCAGCCGAGGTCGAATAAACGGCTGGCGCGCGTGAGCTGGAGGCGCGGGATATCTTCGGCGAGTTCGTCGGCGGTGGCCCAGGAGTGTTGGCCGATATCTTTGCCGTAGGCTTCGTGACGGAGTTGTTGCATCAGCGGCGCGTCGAAGTCTTTGTAGAGCTTGTCGTAGGGCTGGGCTGGGTGGCGGTTTGCCATGCACTCCCATGGTAAACAAAAACCATGGCGCCGGATAGCAAGTGTCTGGCTGAACTTGTGTATTGAATCGTTTCACTAGAGCTATTGCTTCACACTCTCCCAGCACGTACACTCCCAGAGGAGGCAACTCAACGCTCAATGGCTGAAACTCACTTGCCCGCTCAACCTGCGGATGTCCGCTCGTTCCCCCACCACATGCTGCGGGAAATCTATCAGCAGCCCAGCACGATTCGCGAAACGATTCGCCGCAATGTCGAAGGGGACATTCTGTTTCCTGAGATGCTGCATCCGATTGAAAACGCGCTGCTGGCGTTTAAGAAGATCATCATTGCCGCCAGCGGATCGAGCCGACATGCCGGATTGGTGGGCGAGATCATGATGGAGGATCTCGCGGGCGTGGCCGTCGATGTGGAGTACTCGAGCGAATACTGCTATCGCTCGACCCATGCTGGGGCGGATCCGATTGTGTTGGTGATTACGCAATCCGGCGAGACTGCGGATACCCTGGCGGCACAGAGGGAGGCGGCCTACCGGGGCGCGAAAACCGTGGCGATCTCCAACGTGCCCGGCGCAACCATTGTGCGGGAGGCCAGCGCAGCGTTGCTGACTCATGCTGGATTGGAAAAAGCCGTGCCGGCTACGAAAAGCTTTACGGCGCAGCTGACCGTGCTCTACCTGTTTGCGTTGTTCCTGGCGCGGAAACGGGGGCGGATGACTTCGGAAGTTACGCGGGTGCATTTGAACCGGTTGGCGGAGATTCCTGGGGTGATTGAGAAGTCGTTAGCGGCTTGGGATGCCCAGGCTTTGGCGATTGCTAAGGTACATAAGAATGCGAAGGCGTTCATCTTCTTGGGGCGCGGAGTGCATTATGCGATTGCTCGCGAGGGGGCGCTGAAGTTGAAAGAGGCGTCGTA
>JAYTQD010000777.1:0-15040 GCA_043746935.1 Acidobacteriaceae bacterium
CTAGAACTGTGTTCTTAGGACTGCGTGCGATACCATTCGACGGTGCGGCGCAAGCCTTCTTCAAAATCCACCAGCGGCTTGTAAGCGAAACACTCGGCGGCGCGCGAAATATCCGCCAGCGAGTGTTTGACGTCGCCTTCCCGCCTGGGACCGTACTTCATGCCGCCGGAGTACCCAGTAGGAGTTTTTAGAAGTTGGAACGTCTGGTTCAGGGTAAAGCGCGTGCCGGTGGCTACGTTGCACATCTTTCCGGCGACCTGGGCGGCGGGAGCATGGCAGGCCAGCAAGTTCGCGCTGACAGCGTTGTCGATGTAGGTGAAATCGCGGCTCTGTTCGCCATCCCCGAAGATGGTGGGCTCTTCACCCTTCAGCATGGAGGTGATGAACTTCGCCAGAACACCTGAGTACGGCGAGGTTGGATCCTGATAAGGCCCGAAGATGTTGAAGTAGCGCAGGCTCACGGTTTCGAGGCCGTAGCAGCGGTAGAAGCTAGTCATGTAGTGCTCGCCGGCTAGCTTGGCAACCGCATAGGGAGAAATGGGGTTCGGCGGCATAGCCTCGTGCTTGGGAAGGGTGGGCGTGTCCCCGTAAGCGGAGGATGAGGCCGCGTAGACCACGCGCTTGACTTTGGCATCCCGCGCCGCCACCAGGACGCTGACCGTGCCGTCGACACAAGCGCGATTGCACGAAACCGGGTCTTTTACAGATTTAGGGACGGAGGGGATGGCCGCTTCGTGGAAAATATAGTCCACACCCCGGCAAGCATCCGCGATGGCGGCGGTGTCGAGGATGTCGGCCTCGCGGAAGTCGATTTTATTGAGAATATCCGCCAGGTTCTGGCGGTTTCCGGTGGCCAGGTTGTCGATGCCACGTACCTGCTCGCCACGTTCGAGCAGTTTGCGGGCGATGTTCGATCCAATGAAGCCAGCAATGCCAGTGACTAAATATTGCGCCATATTGGCATGATAACAATCGGACGTGTTTCGCGGAACCTGGAGGGGCATACGGAAGTAACCAGGTTTGCAGAATGGCGAGGAGCTGGGAAGGTTAGCTGCTGCGCTGCTGACTGTCCGCTACGAGACGGACGAACTCTTCGGAGCTGAGAGCGGCGTGGGTCTCGAAATATTGCACCAGCGCGTCGATGACCGCGGCTGGCTCTGAGACCGGCGGCAGGACCATGTCCCTCTTCGCCGCCGCCTCGGCCCTTCGCAGCGCGAACATATTCAACGACGCTACCATGTCGTCCAGCTGCTCGCGGGCGTTCTGCGACAGGTTGGTGAATTCAATTCCCATGCCGAGAAATGGATAGGTGACGCGAACGACCGCCTCGCCATTCACCAAGAATCCGTTCATGCCCAGCTGGAGTTCCATCTTCGTGCCCACGGGGAAGGTCGTCATCATCTCAACGTAGCAACCGCTGGCGCTGACCTCCGTGAAAGTTGCCCAGGTCCGGATGGTGCTGCCTTCGGTTTTCAGTTCCATGTTGCCTTCACACCTGAATCGGGGGGAGCGCCGCTTTCCGCGTTCGATGGCATTGGCCAGCGCCGGCGCCACAGCCGCGCCAGTACTCGTCCCTGGCGTCGGTCCGGAGTCTGCGCGCGCATCGACCGCACCGGCGTCAGGACCACTCCCACGCGGCGGCTTACCCCAGGTTCCCCAGAAGCTCTTGTCGGGTTCAAGGTTCATTGGCGGCCCCCCCCACTTTCGCAGACAGAAGGGATTCGAGGAACCCTCCACCTATGAGTCATCGGCGGACGGAGCGGGGTGCTTTAGAGCAGGGTGGTGCGCTGGTTACTCGGTGGGGAGTACGAAAGGTGGATCGGTGGAGATGGGCTCGGCACCTTCCCGCACAGAATGGGCCGCATTGCGCAACTCGCGCCACAGCTCCTCGCGTCCGTCACTGGTTTTTGAGGAGTAGGCCACGATGCGGCTGTCCGGGTAGGCCCGCGCCAGCCCCGCTAGCGCGTTGCGCCGCTTGTTGGCGGAGAGCTTATCGCTTTTTGTAGCCGCGAGCAGAAACGGGCGTCCCGCCGCCGAAAGGAACTCGATGAGCTGGCGGTCGCTCGGTTGCGGGGGAACGTTGAGATCGACCAGCACAACGCAGAGCGCCAGCGTGGGCCGGTCTTTCAAGTAAGGGTCAATGAACGCTCCCCAGCCACTGGAGATGGCTTTGGGCACACGCGCGTAGCCGTAGCCGGGGAGATCCACGAGCTGCATCTCCGGCGCGGATTTTCCGGGCCACTGCAGCTCAAAGAAATTGATCATTTGCGTGCGTCCGGGCGTGGAACTGGTTTTGGCGATTTTTGCCCCCACCAGTGAATTGATGAGACTCGATTTACCTACGTTGGAACGCCCAAGAAACGCAACTTCGGGGAGTCCGGGCGGAGGGAAGTGGGCGGCATCGACGGCGGAGGTTACGAATCGACTGAGAACGCGCATAAGAATTTCAAGTTCCAAGTATCGCGAGCTATGGTTTGAACTAAAAGAGAAACGGCGAGACCATTCGGCTCGCCGTCTTGAAGTCTTACAGGCAGAGAATCCTTCAGGCTGCCTTTCTCGAGAGCCTACTGATGCGCTGCCGGTCCCTGCTCGACGGCGCTCGGCGGTAGCGCCGCAATCGGCTGCGTATCGTCTTCGACGAACTCCGGCAGCGGACGTTCCAGGGCGATTTGCAGCACCTGATCCATCGTTTCCACGCAGTGCAGTTTCATGGCGCTGCGCAGGTTTTCTGGAAGTTCCGCCAGATCTTTCTCATTTTCTTTGGGAAGAATGGCTTCGAAAATTCCAGCGCGGTGCGCGGCCAGCAGCTTCTCTTTCAGGCCGCCGATGGGAAGGACTTTCCCGCGTAGCGTAATTTCACCCGTCATGGCCAGATCGCGGCGCACGGGAATTTTGCTCAAAGCGCTGGCAATGGCTGTCGCGATGGTGATGCCCGCGGAGGGTCCGTCTTTGGGAATCGCGCCTTCGGGCACGTGTACGTGAATGTCGAGGTTGCGGTAGAAGTCGCGGGGAAGACCCAGCCGGACGGCGCGGGAGCGGATGTAGGACATGGCCGCCTGCGCCGATTCCTGCATCACGTCGCCGAGCTTGCCGGTGAGTGTGAGCTTGCCCTTGCCATCCACGACCGAAACTTCGGTGCTGAGGATGGAGCCGCCCACTTCGGTCCAAGCGAGACCTGTGACCAGGCCGATTTCGCTCTTCTCGTGCGCCATGGTGTCGCGGAACTTGATGACGCCGAGGAAGTCCGGAACATTGGCTGCGTTCACCGCAACGCTGTAGCTGTGGTCCTTGACCACCTTGCGCGCGATCTTGCGGCAGATGTTCCCGATCTCGCGTTCGAGGTTGCGCACGCCGGATTCGCGCGTGTAGCCGCGAATAATGGTCTGAATGGCGTCTTCGGTGAACTGAACGTTCTTTTCGGTCAATCCGGTCTGTAGCAGCTGCTTCTTGACCAGGAATTGCTTGGCAATTTCGGTCTTTTCCGATTCCGTGTAGCCGTGCAGCCGCAAGACTTCCATGCGGTCCTGCAAGGGGGCGGGGATGGTGTGCAAGACGTTGGCTGTGGCCACGAAGAACACTTGCGAGAGGTCGTATTCCACGTCGAGGTAGTGATCGACGAACATAAAATTTTGTTCTGGGTCGAGAACTTCGAGTAGGGCTGCCGACGGATCGCCGCGGAAATCCATGGCCATCTTGTCGACTTCGTCGAGCATGAAGACTGGATTTTTTGTGCCCGCCTTCTTCATCATTTGGATGATTTGGCCGGGGAGGGCGCCGATGTAAGTGCGGCGGTGGCCGCGAATTTCGGCTTCATCGCGCACGCCGCCCAGGGACATGCGGACGAACTTGCGTCCGGTGGCCTTGGCGATGGACATGCCGAGCGAAGTTTTACCTACGCCCGGAGGCCCGACGAAACACAAGATTGAGCCTTTAGGGTTCTTGACCAGTTGGCGGACGGCGAGGAACTCGAGAATGCGTTCCTTGATTTTTTCCAGGCCGTAATGGTCTTCGTTGAGGATTTTCTCGGCGCGGCTGATGTTGCGGATTTCCTTGGAGCGCTTTTTCCACGGTACTGCGAGCAGCCAGTCGAGATAGTTGCGCGATACAGTGGACTCGGCGGACATGGGCGGCATGGCTTCGAGCTTTTTCAGCTCCTGCATCGCCTTTTCCTTCACGTCCGGCGTCATTCCGGCGGCTTCGATCTTCTTCTTCAGTTCGTCGAATTCGCCCTTTTCGCCGCGGCCCAGTTCCTTCTGGATGGCCTTGATCTTTTCGTTGAGGTAATACTCTTTTTGCGCGCGTTCCATTTGCTTCTTCACGCGCGTCTGGATGGAGCGGTCCATATTGAGCTTTTCGATTTCGATGTCGAGCATGTCCGCGATGCGGGTGAGGCGTTCGCCGGCGTCGAAAATCTCGAGGAGTTCTTGCTTTTCTTCGATGGAGAGTTGGAGATTAGCCGCGATGGTGTCGGTCAGCTTCGCCGGGTCTTCCATGCGGACCGCAGCGATCATCGTTTCGTAGTTCAGGGACTGGCAGAGCTTGACGTACTGCTCGAACAGGGAAGCGACGCGCTGCATGGCAGCTTCGAGCGTGGGCGACGGCTCGACGGTAGACTTGGCCAAACGGACAGTAGCTTGCAGGAAGCCTTCGGATTCGGTGACCTGAAGGACGCGGCCGCGCTCGACGCCTTCGACGAGTACTTTGATGTTGCCGTCGGGCAGCTTCAGGCTTTGCACGATGTTGACGACGGTTCCGACTTCGTAGATTTCGTTGGGCTTGGGCTCGTCAACGCTGGCGTCGTGCTGCGTGGCCAGGAAGATCTTCTTATCGCCAGCTAGTGCCTCTTCGAGGGCTCGCACACTGGACTCACGGCCGACGACGAATGGCGTCATCATGAACGGGAAGATCACCACGTCCCGGATGGGCATCATGGGTAGCTTCTTGCTTTCGAACTTTTCTTTCGGTTGAGTCACAAGACCATCCTAAATCATTTAGATGTGAAAACGGCACGGCTGAGGCCGTGCCCTAGCAGCGGTGCCCCGCCGACACTATGTACGAAGCAGGTTCTAGCCGGCCTTTTCCATCATGCCGATGGAGACATCGCGTTTTTCCACCATCTCGCGTGTTACTTCGAATTCCTTGAGCTTCTTCTGGCTGGGCAAGTGGTACATCAGGTCGAGCATGAGCTCTTCCAGAATCATGCGTAAACCACGGGCACCGACTTTGCGAACCATGGCCTGTCGGGCGATGGCTTTGAGCGCGTCGTCACTGAACTTCAGGCGGACGTTCTCGAACTCAAAGAGCCGCTGATACTGTTTGATGATCGCATTCTTGGGACGCGTCAAAATTTCAATCAGGGCGAATTCGTCGAGCTCATCCAGCATCCCGACAACCGGCAGGCGGCCCACAAACTCGGGAATCAGGCCGAACTTCATCAGGTCTTCGGGTTGCACATTGCCCAGGACTTCGCTGACATTTTTCTTGTCCATCTTGACGGTCTGCGCCAGCGCCTCCACGTCGGCTTCCGATTTGAACCCGAGCCCCTTCTTGCCGAGGCGGCGCGAAATGATCTTGTCGAGGCCAACGAACGCTCCACCACAAATGAAGAGGATGTTCGTCGTGTCGACTGGCGTGAATTCCTGGTGTGGATGCTTGCGACCGCCCTGTGGTGGAACGTTGGCGACCGTGCCCTCTAGAATCTTGAGCAGCGCTTGTTGCACGCCCTCGCCGGAGACGTCGCGCGTGATGGACGGGTTCTCGTCCTTGCGCCCAATCTTGTCGACTTCGTCGATGTAAATGATGCCGGTCTGGCAACGCGCTACGTCTCCGTCCGCAGCTTGCAAGAGCTTCAGGATGATGTTCTCTACATCCTCGCCCACGTAACCGGCTTCCGTCAGCGTGGTCGCGTCGACAATAGCGAAGGGCACATCCAGCATCTTGGCTAGTGTCTGCGCCAGGAGCGTCTTACCTGTGCCAGTCGGCCCGATCAGCATGATGTTCGACTTGGCCAGTTCAATATCCGTGGCCTTCTGCCGGTTCATGTAGATGCGCTTGTAATGGTTGTAGACGGCCACGGCCAGCTTCTTCTTGGTCTGTTCCTGACCAATGACGTATTCGTCGAGAAAGGTCTTTACTTCCTGCGGCTTCGGCAGGTGGCTGGGAGTGGTAGCAGCCGCAGTCGTCGTCGTCCGGTCGTCTTCCAGAATCGAGTTGCACACCGCTACGCATTCATCGCAAATGTAGGCGCGCGGATAGTCGCTGGGCGAAGAAATGAGTTTCGCCACTGATTCCTGAGACTTGTGGCAGAACGAACAGCGAAGGACTTCGTCGGAGCCTGACCTGTTTTTCACGTCTTACTCCCTGCTCTCCCGCCGGTTCTTACCCGGCGAACGGAAATCATCGCTGTGAACCTGCCGGGCTGGTTCAACCAACACCCCCCGGCAAAAGCCGATCATACATTTACTTGGTCTTGTAAATGATGTCGTCGATGATTCCGTATTCCTTGGATTGTTGCGCGTTCATGATGAAATCGCGCTCTACATCCTTTTCTACCTTATCCAGCTTCTGTCCGCTATGTTTCGAGAGTAACTGGTTCGTCAGTTCGCGCATCCGCAAGATTTCGCGGGCGTGTATGTCTATATCGGTCGCCTGGCCGGAAAGTCCACCCATCGAGGGCTGATGGATCAAAATTCGCGAATTCGGAAGGGCCATACGCTTCTTCGGCTCGCCTGATGCCAAAAGTAACGCCGCCATCGAAGCTGCCTGCCCAATGCACAACGTAACTACATCATTCTTCACGTATTGCATGGTGTCGTAGATGGCCATTCCGGCCGTAATGGAGCCACCCGGCGAGTTGATGTAAAGCTGAATATCTTTTTCCGGATCTTCCTGGGCCAGGAACAGCATCTGCGCGATCACCAGGTTGGCGATATTGTCGTCAATCGGCATTCCGATGAAGATGATGTTGTCGCGCAGTAGGCGCGAGTAGATGTCATAGGCACGCTCGCCGCGGCCCGTCTGCTCGATGACCATCGGTACCAACATCATCTGCGGACTGTACTGCGAGTTACCTTGCGCGTCGTTCATCGGATGCTTCACGGATTGTCATTCCTCCAGAAATCTTGCCACTGTGGTAGGGGAGCCGCCATGGCCCAGAAGGCCTAAGCGGACTGACGGTACAGGAATTCAAGCGCTTTTTCGTTGCGGATTCTATGACGGATTCTATCCAGTGCTCCATCCTCCGTCAAACGCGCGCGGACTGCTTCTTCCGTTTGTTTTGTTTGCTTGGAAATCGATTCGATCTCGTGGTCCATTTCCGCGTCGCTGACTTCGAGTTTTTCGAGTTCGGCGATGCGTTCCAGCAGCAGGGAAGACTTCACTTCCTGCTCGGCGCCTTCGCGCTGACCGGCGCGCAAACGCCCGAAATCCATGCCCTTCATGTCTTCCGGTTTCATGCCCTGCGCCGCTAGTGCCCGCAGGCCGCGTTCCAGCCGCAGATCCACTTGCCGTTCGACGAGTGCGTCGGGAACCCGGAATTCATTACGCTTCACCAGCTCCGCCATCAGCTTTTCTTTGCCTTCGCGTTCGATGGTCTGGCGCTTTTCCAGTTCCATCTGCTCGCGAATGCGTTGCTTCACTTGGTCCAGCGTCTGGAAGTCGTTGCCCAGTTCCTTGGCGAATTCGTCGTTCAGCTCCGGTAGAGCCTTCTGCTTGAGCGCCTGCACCTTCACCTGATAGTTGAACGTGGTTCCCGCCAGCCGCTGATCGGAATAGTCGTCCGCATACTTCACATCGAACGCGCGTTCGTCGCCAGCCGATGCTCCGCGCAAGTTCTCGGTAAATTCGGGCAGCGTGTTCTTGCCGCCGATCTCGACCAGAATCTCATCCATCTTGATAGGCGCGCCGTCGCCGTCTTTCGTTGTTCCTTGCAGGCTGACCTGGGCAAATTCGCCCTCGGCCAGGGTGCGACCTTCGATGGGCGTATAGGTGGCGTGCTGCTCGCGAATATCCTGAATCGCGTGATTGACTTCATCGTCAGTGACGGAGATCTCTGGGTGCTCCGCTCGCAGTTCCTTGTAGCCTTCGACCGGGATCTCCGGCATTACCTCGAAGCTGGCCTTAAACCGCAGCGGTTCGCCGTCCTGAATGTGCAGGTCGGATACCTGTGGCTGGGATACGGGGTACAGCCCCTGCCGGTCGGTTTCCTTGCGGAAATGCTGCGGCACCAGAGCCTCGACCACCTCGCTCTTGATATCTTCCGAAAAACGCTGGCGAATGACCGTCGCTGGCACGTGGCCTTTGCGGAATCCGGGGATGCGGGCCAGCTTTTGGAATTTCTGGATAATGGCTTCGGTTTTCCGGGCAACTTCTTCTGCCGGGACTAGGACTTCAATCTCGCGTTTACAATCGTTTTTCGTCTCTATAATACTCACAGTTTGCCTTAATGGATCGGAGAAAAAGAGAGCCTCAATCGCGGCACCCACAATCTCTGACTATAAAGAGTGGTGAGCGGCAGCGTCAAACCAGCGAGGTTGCTCTTTTGGCTACATTCTGATGACTCAGGTACTCAGTAGCCAGGCTTGCGGGGGAGGGGCCTCCCATAAGCGCCAACTTAAGCGGATTCCTTCCGTATGGTCCGTGACTCCGCCAGAACCCGGACTAGGCGATCTTGTTTACGATTGTAATCGCCTGATTGCAACAGTTGAGGGCGCTCATTTCTGTGCGAACCGGGGGCCTGCCACCGTAGCCTGTCGAGGCGGTCAATCGAAATTTCCATGCTCAATCCTCAGTGTTTTGAGGCGGAGTCAGAACAGAATGGAAGGCAAATACGCACCCGCGGGTTCGTTGTAAAGCCCCATGGTCATCAACGTCATCACCTGTGTGACACGAAGCCCACTCTCAAGGCACCAACGGAACAGTGCGGCATTGCGAGTTGGGACAAGAATCCCCGGTCCCTGAAACTCGGTAGCCGCTGAGAGGAGTGCCTGCAAGTCCTGATTGGCATCGCCGACGGCGTGACCGAAAAAGGCGACGGAGGAAGCGTAGGCCTTAATTTGTCCATCAAACTCGGCAACCACGGCTGTCCCCTGTTGAATCGCATCGCCCAGCTCGCCCCCACGGTCGTGTCCGTGGACTCGAGAACAGAGGTCGTTGCAGGCTGTGAGGTCGCTCGGGTTCGCCGGTCGGACGCGATAGCCCGGCGGCGTCTTCTGAAGGGTTGGTCCCTGCATACACGCAAGGGGCTCGCGCACTACGAAACCGAGCTTGGCGTACAGGGAGAGGGAACGATTGTGGTACGCCGCTTGAACCAAACGGATGCCCGCGAACTTTTGTTCGGTCGCCCGCACCATGACTGCTTGCATGAGTTGGCGGCCCGCGTTCTTGTTCTGTACCGCTGGGTCAATCGTAATCGGTCCAACGCCGGCAATTGGAGTTCTCTCATCCAGGCAATTGCTTCCGATCACCCTTCCGCCCTGTTCGGCGACAACGCAGAAAAACGACGGGTGAGAAAACATCATCGAGAGGACAGCAATAGGGACATCCGGAGCCGGAAAATCCGGGGGAAAATTGTGGTGAGCGGCGAGCGCCCCAAAGGCTTCGAAGCAGATGCGTCCGCACACTTCGGCCTCGGCGGGGGAAGCGCGACGAATGCCGATCAATGAATTCTCGGTGACTAGCGCTGCAGGCGGCACCATGAGGGCTGTCTCTCCTCCTCGAAACGTCGTCCCATGTTAGGCAGGATGCGAGGGCAAGTCAATGAATGCCTAACAGTTGAGCGACCCTTAAACGGATCGTTGGCGAAACATCGCCATTTCACTCGCAACCCCAGAATCGGGCCGGTCGCTTGACGAGTTGTCGGCCAACCGGAAGCAATCGTGAGGCTGAGCGTCCTCGCCGGGGGACTATCCCAGGCCGCCTACTCCCAGCGCCACACAAACCAAGCCTCCGGGAGGCAAGCACGCCAGTTCAGGCCGATCACGCTTGAGTTAGCTCCGCTCAGGTGTGTCAACTCCTCCGCTCTTTGGTCGGCAATTGTTATAACTTTAAGTCTTAAGCCCCATGACCAGCACCCTCACCATCCTGAATCGCGAAGTGGTCGCCTGCACCTTGTGCCCGCGTCTGGTGGCGTACCGTGAGCGCGTGGCCCGCGAAAAGCGGCGCGCCTATCGCGACTGCGAATATTGGGGTAAGCCTGTTCCCGGCTTCGGCGATCCCCAGGCGCGTGTGCTCATCTTGGGGCTAGCTCCGGGGGCTCACGGCTCCAATCGCACCGGGCGGCCGTTTACAGGGGATGCTTCCGGCAACTTCATGTACCCGGTGCTGCACGAAGCGGG
Source organism: Acidobacteriaceae bacterium (assembly GCA_043746935.1). Taxonomy (GTDB): domain Bacteria; phylum Acidobacteriota; class Terriglobia; order Terriglobales; family Acidobacteriaceae; genus JANXUC01. The sequence goes on from JAYTQD010000777.1 coordinate 10,335, forward strand.
CTTTGCATCGCAGCCGACGGGTACGCATCGCGATGATGGTCTCACTCTGCGGAATGCCTACATCACCGCCGCCGTGCGCTGCGTTCCTCCGCAAAATAGGCCAACCCCTGCGGAGGCCGTTAACTGTGCCCCCTTCCTTGACCGGGAGATCGCAGCTCTCCCGCATCTAAAAGTCGTGCTCGCGCTCGGACGCATTGCCTTCGAGGCCTACCTGAACCACCTGAAGCGTCGCAGCCTCATCACCAGCAAGAAGCCCTATGCCTTCCAGCACGCCGCCGAATACGCAACTCCCGACGGACGTATTCTGCAGGTCTCCTATCACCCTTCGAACCAGAACACGCAGACCGGTACGCTGACTCGTGAGATGTTCTTGCGCGTCATCCAACAGACGGCGCGCTTGGTGGGACAGCTCGATTAGGTTTTCGGAGGCCTCGTTACCTTCGGTCTTCCTCGAGCTGAAAAATCCGCGCGCTCCTGCCGATTGAGACACATGTGGCGCGGAATGTGGGGTCGGGCATGCAGAACGGCAGAGCAGCATCGTGGCCCCACGTAAGATCCGCGCCACTTTAAGTCGCTGCCGAATCTAGGAAACCGTGCTGTCCCCAAATCCCACAAACACCGGTTCCGGCATGAGTTGCACGCCCCATTGCTCGCGGACGCGCTGTTCGATCATGTATTTCAACTCGAAGATGTCCGCCGCCGTAGCCCCGCCCCGATTTACGATCGCCAAAGCATGTTTCCGCGAGATGCCCACCGCGCCAAACCCATAGCCCTTCACAAAACCGGAATGCTCCACCAGCCATGCCGCCGAAACCTTCCGTTGTGAGGATGGTGCAGGATAATTCGGTATCTGCAAGTTTCTGATTGTTGCCCGAGCTGCCAACTCTACAAACTCCGCCTCGCTCAGCACAGGGTTCTTAAAAAACGATCCGACGCTGCGGCAGTCCTCGTCCCCAGGAGTAATCAGCATGGCTTTGCCGGCGCGAATCGTTCGTATAGCATCGCGCGTCTGCGCCAGGGTGGGCTGGCCCGTCCAAGCGGCGAAGTACTTCTGCAAATCCGCGTACTTGATACTGGGCGCGCCCCCGGGGATCAGCGCATAAGTAACCCGCAGCAGGATGTACCTTCCACGCTGGGTGCTATTAAAAATGCTGGCGCGATAGGAAAACCCGCAATCCGACGCAGCGATTTCGCGAGTCTGCATGGTTCCCATGTCGAGCGCCAGTACGCTACGAATCGTCTCCGCCGCTTCTTGTCCATACGCGCCCACATTCTGCACGGGGGTGCCGCCAACGCTGCCTGGAATGCCGCTCATGCACTCGATGCCCGCGCAATTTCTGCCCACGGCATGGGAAACGAAGCGGTCCCATTCCTCTCCGGGCCCAACGTCAAAGCGAACTCGGTTTTGTTCTTCAAATTCCTCCACACCTCGAATGGCAATTTTCAGAACCAGCCCCGGCCAGCCGGTATCGGAAATTACGAGATTGCTGCCTCCGCCCAAAACAAACAAGGGAAGATCCCGGGACCGAGCCCAGTTCACGGCTTCGCGGACCGCTGCCTCGCTGGTTGCTTCCACGAAATACCGCGCCGCGCCGCCAACTTGCAGCGTGGTGAGCGGAGCCAGCGCGATGTTCTCTTGCAAGTTCATGCTTTTCATCAATATACACAGCTAGGGGCACTGCGAATCGTAACTAAGGTGCGCCCCCCGGATGGACCAAACTTAGCATCGGATACCCTTCCTGCGGCATCTGTATTGGCAGGCAGTTTCTTTGAGTTGTTGCAAATTTTCCAGCTCTGGGCAAGTGGACTATACAATTAGGCTGTACTTCGAGGTGAGAGAACGCTATGCCGATGTATCCAGAAATCATGTTGATCCCCATGCGCGAGGAACTGACCCGCGCGGGCGTCGAAGAGCTTCGCACACCAGAGGCCGTCGATGCCGCCCTCTTCAACCAATCCGGCACCGCCATGGTGATCGTGAACTCCGTTTGCGGATGTGCTGCTGGGAAGATGCGTCCCGCCGTTCGGCAGGCTTTGCAACACGGCATGAAGCCCGACAAGGTTTATAGCGTTTTCGCGGGACAAGACCGCGAAGCCACTGATAAAGCTCGTGGCTACTTCACTGGTTATCCATCGTCGTCGCCTTCGATTGGAATTCTGCGAGATGGCAAGCTCGTTTACATGATGCAGCGCAGCCAGATCGAAAGCCGGGACGCGGCGACGATTGCCGCCGATCTGACGGGAGCGTTCGACAAGCTGTGTGCCAAGATGGCAACGTCCTAAGCTTTTCCGGGAGGTGAGCTGTGGCGAAGGTCTCAATCGGGTTAGTCGCTGGCGTGGTCGCATTGCTGGCGTTGACGCCGAATACCCAATCCCAGGAAACCACTGACAAGTCGCTGGGAGACGCAGCTCGTGAGCAACGAGAGCTCCATAACTTTCCCAAGTCCGCAAAGACTTACGGCAACGACGATGTCGAGCCCCCGGGAACCAGATGGAAGAGCCGAGAGACCAAGGCGTCGGCTGCGGTTCCCCAATCCTCGACACCTGCGCCGGTAACCCCTGCCGCTGAAGCAAGCAGGCCCGAGCAGCTCCCGAAACGATCCGCGTTGGACCATCGCACAGACGAACAAGATGCCGAAGATGGCCTCGTTGTTCCAGAAGGAACCGAACTAAAGATCGAGGTTCCGCCCGTTCCCTCGTCCCCCGCGGAGGTCTACGCCGCCAGAGTGGTCGCGCCTGTAAGAATAGGTTTTGCCACCGCGATTCCTGCTCTGTCCACCGCCACTGTGCAGGTGGTAACGCGCCACTACCCTTATCAGCACCGGAATTGGTACGTCGGATACCACATGGGTTATTTCGAAGCGCTTGAGGTAACGCAGGTAGTCGTCGAGGGCGTCCCGTACGCCGTGCAAACCGAGCAGGTTGGGCGACCCTGGGGAGGGTCGTCGCCATCAGAATTGACGTTTAGGATACTGAAGCCGTTGACGATTCAGCGGTAACAAGTTGCTGCTTGGAACAGAAGTCATCAAGCTTGCGTGGCGTGGGTGTCTCGCCCGCGGCACAGAACCCGAGCAGACGCGGAAGGGCTGTTAGGATGTAACGGAAATGTAAATTCTGGTGTACCCCCCTCACCATTTTCCCCAAACTTGAGCTGGCTTTTGATCATTTGTCTGCAAGTTTTTGCATATCCAGAGAGCCGTAAACCCCGCGCGGGCGAGGACGCCCGTGTCTCCATCGAAAGGGGTTTTACTTCGCGGGCGGCGGTAGCCGAAAGGCTTTGATAGCGATTCCATTCGGGTTCAGTCCCACAGGAATCATCGTTAAGAGGAAATACTCGCCCTTTTCAAACTTCTTCGGGGTGCGTTTTTCAATGACGGTTACATCCCCCGATCCCGAATCGAGCACGAGAAGATGATTGGCGTCGGGCGTGAGCGCCAAGCCGTCCGGTTGGCTTCCCACAGGGATAGTGGCGACGACACGACCGAAATCAATGTCATAAACTCCTACGGCATTTGAGCCAAAGTTGCTCACATATAGCCGCGCGTTGTCCGGACTCACCAGCGCGCGGGCTGGTTTGCTGCCGATCAGATGCGTACCGCCAACTTCATTCGAGTTGGTTTCTATAAATGAAATACTCTCTCCGTCGAAATTGCTGACCACCAGTTCTCCGCCATCGGGCTTGAGCGCCAGGTGCGCCGGAGTCTTGCCTACATCCAGTAGTGTCAGCAAGCGCGCTTGTTTCAAATCCACTGCCGCCACTTGATTAGATCCTGAGCAGGAGACGAAGGCCTCGTTTGATTCGGGCGTGATGGCAATGTCTTCCGGTTGGGCACACACACTGACGGTCGCGCGTACTGCTGGATTGCCAGACGCATCGTGGGTTACAAGATCAAGTGTTACAAGAGAAATCGTGTTGTCTCCGCGATTGCTGACCACAACCGTGTTGCCGTCCGGCGTGATCGTCGCTTTGCCCGGGCTCGTTCCCACTCGAATCGTTGCACGAACAACCCGCTTCTCAAGATCCAGGATCGAGATGTTATTCGATGCTGAATTCGCCACGTATCCGTGCTTTCCGTCCGGCGATACATCGATAAAGTAGGGACGTCCATGAACGCCAATTGTCGCTACCACCAAATTCCGCTCCGCGTCGATCACGCTGATGTTGTGGGAACCCGTGTTGACGACATAGATTTCGTTTTTCGTCGTGTTCGCGGTCACGCCGGTGGGATTCATCCCCACGGGTATCGTCTTAGCCAGTCGAAACGTGCGCAGGTCGATCACGCTAACGGTGTTGCTGCCGCCGTTGGTGACATAGGCGTACTCGCGGTACAACGGTCCACGGTCCACGAGTTCCGTGGCGCGGAAATACCAGTACGCCAACGCGCCCGCGCCGAGCAACACGAGGAATAGTAGAAATTTTTTCAAGAGTAGGGATCTCAGCGGACAACTGTGTTGGTTGCAGGGGTGTTGATTGCCGGTTGCGCCGCGACCGAGCGTCCGACGACTGGCGCGATCTGCCGCACCTGCGCCAGCAAATCGTCGAATTGATCGGGATACAGCGACTGCGCCCCGTCGGAAAGCGCGTGATCCGGGTCGCAATGCACTTCGACCATCAGCCCATCCGCGCCCACGGCGACAGCTGCCCGAGACAACGGAATTACTTTGTGCCGCTTGCCGGTTCCGTGGCTTGGATCAACAATGATTGG
>JAYTQD010000778.1:0-2185 GCA_043746935.1 Acidobacteriaceae bacterium
ACTCGCTGGGCGCCGCGAAATCGCGCGTGGAACAACGCCCCGGCGCATACTTTCTTCGAGAGCCGCAGCCAATTCGTATTGGCCCGATCCGCAAAGCGCGCGAACGGCTTGCCCTTGAGATCCAGCTTCTGCAACAACAGATGCAGAAACGTGCCCACGCGGCTGAGCAAAATGTTGTTGACGATGAAGCGGTCAAACTGATGCCCATGCACCGCCAAATGCTTCTTGCCGTCGTAGTCCCAAGCGTATTCCTGGTAGACCTTGACGCCAACCAGATGCGACATCACGCTGGTCAAACCAGCGTCGTGGTTCCCTTCCACCCAGACCACTTCCACGCCGCGCTTGGGATTGGAAAGCTTGCGAATATACCCCAGAAACTGCCAGTGCTCTTTCTTCAGCCGCCGGAAATTCAGATCGGAAAAAATATCGCCCAGCAGAATCAGCCGCCGGAAGGATTGCCCCTCCAACATCCGCACAGCCTCCCGCGCATGACTCACGTCCGAGCCAAGATGCACGTCGGACAGGATCAGGGTGTCGGCCAAGAGCTTGTTCCTCAAGCCGAGTTTATTGATTCGTTATTACAGGAAGATGAAAGGCGTGCGAATGTATGGAGAACGGAAACAAATCGCCAATCATGAATAACTGAGGAGCTTGTTGCGATTCAGCTTGAGCGGATCTCAGGCAAACCATTTTGTATTAGGCTCTTGCCAATCTATGGCTAGACTCTCCATAGATGTTGCATCTAAACTGCTTATTTTCATATATTTAACTCCACAAACCCTGCTAGAGTCAGAGCGTTGACTTTAGGGTGATTTAGGGTGTAAATTGCGATTCCGGTGAGCGACGGACGCTATCACGCGAAACGGCTATCCAGATGCATCTATCCCGCCGGAGGCACATACTGCGCAGGAGCCTGCGCCCCTTCACCAAAAAAGTACTGCTCCAACTGCTTGGCAATCACTTCCTGGTCTTCCCGTCGCGCGGGGTTCAGCCGGTACTCATTGAGCAACATCTTGCAGTGCTCGGCCCACATGCCCCAGGCTTTTTGCGAGACATTGTCGTAGACGCGCTGGCCAAGATCGTTATCGAAAGGCCGCTCGTCCAGGCCGGGGAGATCCTGCTTCAATTTCACGCAAAACACGTTGCGGCTCATTAGATTCCTTCTGATTTCTCGCTGATTGAACCCCCATTATCTCACAGGGATACACCCCACCCGAAGGGCCACTCCGGCGTTGGGAAAGCCCCGGCGGGAAGCTTACAATCTTCCTACTATGAAATCGCGCCGGACTCTCCACATCGTACTAATTTGCCTGCTGACCGTCAGCGCTCGCCTCGCCGTGGCCGACTCCGAGGGTGGCCCACTGCGCTTCACGGTGCGGGTTGGCGCGGGAGCCAAGGCTCCTGTTTCGGGGCGGCTGCTGGTGTTCTTCGGCCCGCTCCAGTCTGCGTCCGAGGAAATGACGCCCGGGTTCGGCGCCGACGCGGAAAAAGTTTGGATTGCCGCCCGTGAAGTGTCCAACGTCGCGCCCGACACGGTGATCAACCTGAACCCTGACGAGTTGGTCTTCCCCGCACCCTTTTCCACGCGTCCCCACGGCGACTATCAGGTCATGGCACTGCTCGACGTGAACCACGACTATGCTTACGCGGGCAGTGCGCCGGGAGACATTCGCAGCCCTGTGATTTCGCTCCCAGACATCGATCCGCTACGCGCCGGCACAATGGAGTTGGTGCTGACCACGCGCATTCCGGAATCGAAACTAAACCTTCCACCCTTCTCCGAAGTTGTGGACTTCGTCAGCCCGCTGCTGACAGCATTCTGGGGCCGCCCAATCCACATGCGTGCCGTGGTTGTGCTCCCACCCAGCTATGCTGGCGAGACCAAGCCGAAATTTCCCACGGTGTACTGGACGCACGGCTTTGGACATCACCTAACGGACATTGCCAACAACACCGCTGCCCGAGTCCAGAAAAAAATGGCGGACGGTAAGTATCCCGAAATGATCTGGGTCTTGCTTGACGAATCCTGCCCAGGCGGCACGCATGAGTTTGCCGACTCAGTGAACAACGGGCCTTGGGGACAGGCGCTGGTACAGGAATTTGTGCCGTATATCGAACGCACCTACCGCACCGAAGGCGCGCGCGATAGCCGATTCCTGACCGGGCACTCCTCCGGAGGCTGGGC
>JAYTQD010000779.1:0-14945 GCA_043746935.1 Acidobacteriaceae bacterium
ACCCTTACCTCAGCGGCTAAAGCCGCTGAACCTTAGGTTGTCGAATGGCACGGCTGAAGCCGTGCCCTACCGAAACGGATTTATGAAACATGTTCTAGAAGGCTGTCCTAAACAAGAGAAAAATGGTGCGCCCGAAGGGATTTGAACCCCTAACCTACGGCTCCGGAGGCCGGCGCTCTATCCAATTGAGCTACGGGCGCGCTTTCATAGTGTACCAATGTCGATCACGAAGCGGTAGCGGACGTCGCTTTGGATGGTGCGTTCGTAGGCGGCGTTGATTTGCTGAATCGGGATCACTTCAACGTCGGAGGCGATTTTGTGTTGGGCGCAGAAATCGAGCATCTCCTGCGTTTCGCGGATGCCGCCGATGCAGGAACCGGCCAGGCTGCGACGACGACCGACGAGCGCGAAGGCTTGTACTGGCGTGGGATCCGGGATTCCTACCAGGACCATGGTTTTGTCACGCTTGAGCATACCGAGATAGTCGCTGTAATCGTGCTTGGCGGAAACGGTGTCGAGAATGAAGTCGAAACGATTGGCGTTCTTCTTGAATACGCCAGCGTCCTGGGTGGCAATGAAATCATCCGCGCCCAGGCGCAATGCGTCCTCGCGCTTGCCGGAAGAATGGCTGAGCACGGTGACGCGCATGCCCATGGCTTTGGCGAGCTTCACGCCCATGTGGCCCAGGCCGCCGAGGCCAACGACCGCAACCGCATCGCCGGACTTGACGCCGAAGTGGCGCAGTGGAGAATACATCGTAATGCCCGCACAAAGCAGAGGTGCTGCGCCCGCCAGCGGAATACCGTCTGGAATTCGCAGCACATAGTTTTCGTCGACCGTGATGCGGTTGGAGTAGCCGCCTTGCGTCACCGTCTTGCCGTCGCGTTCCAAACTGTTGTAGGTAAAGTTTGGAGCTTTGTCGCAGTACTGCTCGTCGCCGGCGCGGCAGGGCTCGCATTGGCGGCAGCTATCGACGAAACATCCAACGCCGACGGTGTCGCCGGCTTTCCACTTCTTGACTTCAGCGCCCACGCGGGCCACTTTACCAACGATTTCGTGACCCGGAACCATGGGAAACGTAGACTGGCCCCACTCGCCGCGAGCTTGATGGATGTCGCTATGGCAGACGCCGCAGTACAGGATCTCAATCAGCACATCGTGAGGGCCAGGTTCGCGGCGGTCAATGGCGAAGGGAGCGAGTGGAGTCGTGGCGGAAGTAGCGGCATACGCGTTCGTTTTCAACATGGGGAGAAGTTTTCCTTTAAAAAATCTTATGCTTTCATCATACCCGCAGCGACGGTGCCTGCGGCGGACTTGCCGATCTCATGCTTGTGTCATGCTCGGACGAACTCCGCGCAAATTGAGGCGCCAATAGTCGAGCTCGAACGGCGGATCGTCCTGGGCCGCCGCGCTTGCAAGCTCGTCCAGGAGTTCGCGCCGCAATCGCTCATCCGGAATGAGGGGCAGGTAAGATCGAAAGATTACAGATTCGATAAATTCGCAAAAAGCCTTCGCGTCGTCAAAACGCGCGGGAGCCGGTTCCATGCTGGTTTCCACATTTGTGAATCCAGCCCGCAGCAGCCGCTCCGCTGTCCCCGTGTCGTTGGCGTAAGTCCAGGGGCTGCGCGTCTTCGAAAAGAACGGTAGAAATTTTTCCGAAGAGGCCAGAACCTCGAAGCGTTGCAGCAGTCGAGCCAGATTCGGGCCGCCTCCACATTGCGCGTGAATCCAGCCATCCGGGCGCAGGGCGCGAAAAAGATTATCAAACAATTGCTGATGATCGAGCACCCAGTGGAAGGTGGCCGTGCTGAAGATGCCGTCGAAATGATTCGCCAGCGTGGGATGTTCCGCAATCAGATTTCCTACGTCGGCGGACAAAAACGTGACACGTTCGCCAAACTCCGGCTTAAGATGTTCCTCCGCCGTGCCTAGCATATTTTGGGAAACATCCAGAGCCACAACGCGGCCTCGCGGTAACCTGCGTAGCAGTTCGGCGGTGAGACGGCCCGTACCGCAGCCCGCGTCCAAAACAGTTTCGTCGCCGCGCAATTGCAGCCGGTTCAGAACCTTTAGACCCCACTCGAATTGAGGATCGGAAACACGGTGGTAAACGCCCGCGTTCCACTCGCGCTCTGGAGATGATTGGTTCGTGCTCATCTTTTCTTGCTCAACTTAAGAAGATGATTGCATAAATGGTGGTGTGAAGAGATACCTCGGAACTTGCGCCGAACCCCAAACCGCCCGCGCCGAGTGATATTATCGAAGAATTCCAGGCCGGGATGGTGGAATTGGCAGACACACTAGCCTTAGGAGCTAGCGCCGCAAGGCATGCAGGTTCAAGTCCTGTTCCCGGCACCAACCATCTTGCCACGCAATCAGGACTTCTGAGAGGTGCATGCAAATAGTTCCTCGCTAATATTTTGTGGCGCGGGACCCAGTAAACGTTTACTATGTGCGGGGTCAAAGTTTGCTCCCAACTTTTGCGATGTACAGATGCGATGTACCAGAAATGATCCACCAGGAGATCACCATGTCCTCGTCCCGCCGCCGATTCTTGCGCCAAGCTGCCAATGCTGGAGTTACTCTGTCCGCGAGTTCTTTGCTGGGGAAGTTTGGCTTTGGGCAGACCGGCTCCGGCCCGGCGCAGATATATCTCGATTCCCGCCGCCACATCGCGCCGTTGGATCGCAATATTTTTGGTTCGTTTTTGGAACATCTTGGACGGGCGATCTATGAGGGTATTTACGACCCTGCGTCGAAGCTCTCCGACGCCAACGGCTGGCGCAAGGATGTCATGGATGAAGTCCGCCAGATGCAGGTGCCGCTCATCCGCTATCCCGGCGGCAATTTCGTTTCCAGCTACAACTGGCTCGACGGCGTTGGCCCGAAGCAGGACCGCCCCCGCGTACTCGACAAGGCCTGGAACGCGACGAATACCAATCAAATTGGAACCAACGAATTCATGGTCTGGTGCAAAGCCGTCGGCACGGAGCCACTCATGGGCCTCAACTTTGGTACTGGCTCCGCCGAAGACGCCGCGAACCTCGTCGAATATTGCAATGTGGAAAAAGGCACCCAGTGGAGCGACCTGCGCCGCAAGCATGGCGTCGCCGAAGCCTACAAAATTAAGCGCTGGTGCCTGGGCAACGAAATGGATGGCCCCTGGCAGGTCGGCCACATGACCGCCACCGAATACGGCTACAAAGCCGAAGACGCCGCCCGCCAGATGCACTACGTCGATCCATCGCTGCAGCTCATCGCTTGCGGATCGAGCGGTCCCGGGATGCCGAGCTACCTCGAATGGGACAGAGAAGTCCTCGAGCAGTGCTACGACTACGTCGATGCGCTGTCTTTACATCGCTACGTCGGCAATACTCCCGAAGAAACCGGCAGTGACAGCGCAAAGTTCGTCGCCATGAACCTCAGCATGGAGCAGCAGATCCACGAAACCCTGGCCGTCTGCGATCTGGTGCAGGGCCACAAACGTTCGAAGAAGCAGCTTTGGCTTTCGTTCGATGAATGGAACGTATGGTACCGCGCCCGCAGCGGCGATGCCCTGCGCGGCAAAGGCGAGGAAGCCCCGCATCTCCTCGAAGAGATCTACAACCTCGAAGACGGGCTTCTCGTGGGCGGCTTCTTGAATACGCTGATGCGCAACGCCGACCGCGTCAAAATCGCGTGTCTGGCGCAGCTCATCAACGTCATCGCCCCCATCATGACCAACCCCAACGGGATGCTGAAGCAGACGATCTACTATCCCTACCTCTGGGCGTTGCAAATGGCTCGCGGCACGGTGTTGAATCTTCTGGTTGAGTCGCCCACCTACGAAGTTGCCGGCATGGGTCAAGTTCCATATTTGGATGTTGTCGCCACCTCGTCCGAAGACGGGAAGACAGCGCTTTTCATCCTCAACCGCGACCTAGCCAAAGCGCATACGGTCGAAATTAATTGGGAAGGTAAGACTCCCGGCAAAGTCCTGACGTCAACGACGCTGACCGGCAGCGATCTTAAAGCCTTTAACACGTTTGACGCGCCGACCCGCGTCGCGCCGCAACCTTTCGACAAGCCCACGACAACCAACGGGCGTACCAAGTTCGAAGTCCCGGCGCGTTCCTACACCGTAATTCAGTGGGGAGCCTGAGAACGAAATAGGACGGGGTTCCGCCTAGCGCGTGAACTGCCCCACTCAAGCCAAAAGAGGGCTTGAGTAGGCCACCCGCCATGAAGGGTGGGCCAGCCCCCCGAGGGAATTGAAACCAACAACAACAACAGCGGCGGACAGGAGTGTCTGCACACAATTCCAGAAAAGGTCTCAAATAGCACCCTCCATCTTTCCAGTCGATATACTGCGAATAGATGCACGAAGAAATCCATACAATTGCGAATCCGGTCCAGCATACGCGGCGTGAATTTCTGCGGTCTGCCCTGAAATGGTCTGCGGGAGCGGCGTTGGCCACGGCGGGATATGGCGGGTTGTTTGAGCGGTCGCACGTGGTGGTACGACGCGTTGAGGTTCTGCTGGACCGGCTGCCGGAAGCTTTTGATGGGCTCACCATCGCCCAACTGAGTGACTTCCACTACCACCCCTATTTCAGCGCGGGAGTGATCCGGCGAGCCGTGGAGTTGGTGCGGCAGATGAATCCGGATGTGGTGGCGCTGACCGGGGATTTTGTTACTGTTCCGGAATTTCGCGAGACCGATCCGGAGGCCGCTAAAGCTACTGTTCCCTGCGCGGAGCTGTTGGTGCCGCTGCGACCCAAGCTGGGCTTGTATGCAGTGCTGGGAAACCACGACAGCTATACCGATCCTGGGTTCGTAATCGAGGCGCTGGGTGCTCACGGGATTCGAGTGCTGCAAAATGAAGCCATCCCGGTGGAACGGGAAGGCCACAGGGTATGGATCGCAGGGGTCAACGACGTGTTGGCGGGATTTGCTGATCTCGACGTAACCTTGGAGCGGGTTCCGAAAACGGAGGCAGTAATGCTGCTGGCACACGAGCCCGACTTTGCGGACGTAGCGGCCAGGCATCCGGTGGATTTACAGCTTTCCGGGCATTCGCATGGGGGGCAGATTCGGCTGCCGCTGCTACGACCGCCTATGTTGCCGAAACTTGGCAGGAAATATCCGCGAGGGCTGCGAACCATCGGAAGAACTGCCCTTTATACCAATGTTGGGTTGGGAACGATTATTGTTCCGATACGGATATTGGCTGCGCCGGAGGTGACGCTGTTGACGCTGCGGGTTAGGAAAGTTGTGCGGTCCGCGAAATATATTTTTCCGAACACTGAACGTAAAAGTCCCGTGCGGCACTCGTGATGACAATTCTTCGAGGTGTGAGTCTTACACTTCCCGCCCTGTTGCAAAGAACGCGACAAGGACGGGGCACCCGGCGATAAAGGCGGCATTCGGCATTATTTCCGCATTATCTAAAGACCCGGCATTGAGAATGACTGCACTGTGACTTTGGTCATCTTGCCGCTGGGGCGATTTTGGTTGAACCTAGCCCTTGGCGAAGGCTCGCGCACGGTTCGGGCGCTTCCGCCTAAGTCTGTCATGAGCAGCCTCAACAAAAGCACGGGAAAAGACTGGACGCACCTGCTAACCGACCCCGAACTGGTGGGGCATATCGGTAAGCTGTTGCAGGCGTATCGCGAAGCGGCTCCGGATAAGCGCGAAGAAGCGCTACTGGCGGCAATGCGGAAAATCCGTAAGGAATCCGCCGGAGTGGCGGCAAAATCCGGCGCGTCAGCAGCTGAGGCCGCGGCCCGAGCCGCCGAAACATCGACGACAACATCGGCGACAACATCCACATCCGTCAGGTCGCATCCAGTTGGTACAGCAGCAGCCACGGCGGCAGCTATGGAGTCCGCCCCTGAACGGGCAGGGATTTCGTCAAAACCTTCGACGCCAGAAGTTACGGTACCCGTCGATAAGCCATCTGCGATTCGCCCACCGTTCGTACCCGACCTGTTCACGCCATCCTTTGGGCAAGACCGCCGCACCTATCCGCGCATTCGCTGCTTTATCGCCGTGGAACTGCGCTGTGAAGGCTGGGAGACGCCGGTGTGGGGCAACCTGGCGAACGTCAGCGCCGGAGGTTGCTTGATTGAAACGGTGGAACCCGTCCGCAAGAGTACGAAGCTGGAAGTGGGACTGTGGGCGAATAACGGCAAGGTTTGGGTGAAAGGAATTGTGATCAACGGGATTGTGACCGAGAACAATCCCACGTTCGGAGTACGCCTGAAATATACGGACATGGATGCCAGTGAGCGGGACACTCTACGATTCTTTCTGAAGTTTGTGGAAGACACGACGAAGAACTACGAGAAGCAGAATGGATATCTGGCGCAGCTGAAGCGGTAGCTAGGATATTTGTGAAGAGCGCCAGGCTCTTCGCGCTTGCCAGATCAGCCACGCCATGGCGCCAATCATCCCGCACCACCCTCCAAAGCGCACGACTCCAGCGATAGTAGTGTCGTAGGGCAGCACGTCGAGGCTGGTGAAAATCGTATTCCAGTCATGCTCGATGAAATCGGGATCGCCCGTGGTGACGAGTGGCAGGACCATGGCGCGCGCGTCGGCCATATAGGAGGCGGTGTAGAGCCAGTTCTCGAAGAAGAAAAAAAGAGAGAAGGCGAAGGCTGTGGTTTGGCGCTGCGTGAAGAAATAGGTCGCCAGCAGTAGAGGAACGGCCCATTGGAGAATTGTGCCGCCCCATAAGCCTAGCGTCTGGCCGAGCCAACCGAATAGGAGATGTCCGCCTTCGTGAACGACCAGGTTGGCGCTATCGATAAAGAGGAAGCCGCTGGTGTTGGTGGCGGCGTAGATGAGAAATACGACGAAGAAGGCAGTCCAGCCGATGGCGGCCGGACGCGAAACCTCCACCCAGGGAGTTGACCATAGTTCCGAGTTGCGGATTTCCGTTAACATGCGATTTTCGTGCAAAAGGGGTATGCGGAATCTGAATAATTTGATTTTGAAATATTCAGATTCTGAATAGGGGTTTGCGGGGTTTTTTGGCCGTTCCGACAGGCGCGTGCGCTGGCTGCTCTATGAGCGTTGCGGGTAGGTGATTTCATGGGAATTCTCCGATTTCGCGTAAGAGCGCTAGCTTGATGTCTGGGCGCAGATGCGAACCGTGCAAAATTTCGCGCAGTTCCGGCGGGCGCAGGGCATGAGCAAAGAGAAGAGCAACACCGAGGGGAGTTTTTTCGTTGCGCAGGGCAGCCATGCGCACTTCGTGCCGCACCGACCATTTGGGATGATGACAAACGGCCTCCACAAAACTGTGCGTGGCATCGGGACGCAACAGAGCTTTGATCACGCCCGCCTCGGTGAGACGACCGTTGTTGAGAGCGGCTTGAATGACGGCGCGATCGGAATCCAGCAAGAGCGCTCCGGCCAGGCGGCTGGTGGAACGTCGCGCCAGCGTTTTCCGTTCGCCTAAAGAAATCGTCTTCACCCGGACGATGACGGCATCTTCGCAGGCGCGTTGCACTTCCGCGGGAACCGTGGGACTGAGCGCCACGGTCGCGAGCTCGAGTGTGGCCAGGTTGCGTACGAACGGCAACCAAACTTGACGAGGCGTATGCCGGTGCAACAACAGGGCGCGTTGCACCTTGCGTCCGCTGGCGACGGCGCGGTTTTTCGCCAGCGACTCGATGGCGGCAGCGGGCAAAGCGGTTTGCTGGAGCAAGGCGAGAGCGAGCGCTTCGGTGAGACTTGGATCGGCGGCAGCGGCAAGGAAGGCTTCGACCGAGTCGTCGGTTGGGCGCGCTTCGGGAATGGGTGAGCTGGTGGAAGCCATGTGATTTCAGAAGTAAGATTTCAGATTTCAGAAGTCAGATTTCAGATTTTTGATTTCAGCCGCCACGCGCCATTTGCAAAGCCCCCAAGACTGGATCGACTAGATCAGGGTGCAAGGTGGCGCCGGGCAACTGAGTCTGAAGACTATTGTAGAAAGCTTCGCGCAAATTAGGGGCATGAGCGAACGCACCGCCGGACATGGCTACTGGGACGTTGGAACCTGCCGCGAAGACACGGGCGGCGGCGATTTTGGCCAGGGACGCCAGTTCCCTTCCGGCTTGGACGAAGACTTCGAGGGCCAAGGAGTCGCCGGCATTGGCCGCGGCTACGACCTCCGGCAGGAGTGCTCCGAAATCAGGCTGGGGTGAGGTGTTGGCTGCGCTCACGAGCTGGTTGCAGTCCGCGAGGCGCCATGCGCGCAGTATATTTTGTTCTAATATTGTAATTTTTTGAGTATCACGCGCACGTAAAACTGCAGCGACGGCGGCGCGTCCGATCCATAGGCCGCCGCCTTCATCGGAAATAGCCCAACCCCAGCCGCCGGCGCGAGCGGAATTGCCGCGGCCATCTTGGGCGAGAGCAATCGATCCTGTGCCGGCAATCACGACGACGCCGGGGCCGGAGGCGAAGGCGGCGCGCAGGGCGGTGTCGGCGTCGGTAACGACGGTTACGTCCCCGCTCACGACTTCGCGCACTGCTTTCTCGATGAAATCACGGGTTTGCGGGCGGCCTGCTCCGGCTACGCCGGCGACGGTGCGCTGGACCTGCGCGGGATCGATACTGGAATTTGAGCAAGCGGCGCGGATGGCTTGGTGGAGAGACTCGCGGGCAGTTGGCTCTCCGACGCGGGTTATGTTGGATGCAGGACTGGTCGCGCGGCCCAGGATAGATGTTGCGTCGCCTACGACGCAAGTGGTTTTGGTGCCGCCGCCGTCGATGCCGAGGTAGTAGGCCACGGCTAGTTTTATCACAGTGGTAAGTTCGTGTGGCGCGGGCGCCCGCGCCACACAATCTTAAGGCGTTGGGATATATTGCGAAGACTGGTTTGCACTTCAGGAGAAACCTCTTAGGATGCCCGCTGAACGAACACTTGCGCGCGATTTGGGCGTGAGCCACGCTGGGGCGATTGTCGTGGGCACGATCATTGGCAGCGGGATTTTTCTGGTCCCGCAGGAGATGATGCAGGCGGTGGGGTCGGCGCCGCTGGTGTATTTGGCTTGGATTGTGGGCGGGCTGCTGTCGTTCTTCGGAGTGTTGACGTACGCCGAGCTGGCTGCGTTGAAGCCACAAGCGGGCGGCGAGTATGTCTACGTGCGCGATGGCTACGGGCCGCTGGCGGGATTTCTTTACGCTTGGACGTGGTGCTTTATCGCAAAACCGGCGTCGATTGCCTCGATCACCACGGCCCTGGTGCGGATTCTTGGGACATTTCCGGCGTTTGGATTTCTCTCGAATACGGTGAATGGCTTGTCGTGGCACATCACTTGGGGCCAGATTTTCGCGGTCGCTGCGACTTTGCTCATCACGCTGCTGAATTATGTGGGAGTGAAGAAGGCGGGGGATTTTCAGCTTTTCTTTACGGTGCTGAAGATTGCCATGATTCTGGTGATTGTGGCGGTTGGATTTAGCTACAGCGGCGGGACGATAGCGCACTTCAAGGAAGAGTTTGCGGGAGCAAAGGGTGGGTTGGGCGGATTCATGCTGGCGCTGGTCGCGGCGCTCTGGGCCTATGACGGATGGAACGACCTGACTATGGTGTCTTCGGAAGTCAAGGAGCCGCAGCGCAATCTGCCTTTGGCGCTGATCTTCGGCGTGGGCACGGTGGCTGTGCTGTATCTCTCGGTGAATGCGGCGATCCAGTATGTGATGCCGGCGGCGGCGATTGCAGCGTCCCCGCGACCGGCGGCAGATGCGGTTTCTTTGGTGTTGGGATCGGCGGGAGCACGCTTGGTGGCGGCAGGCATGGCGTTGTCCATGATGGTGACGCTGAACGGAACCATTATGAGCGGGGCGCGTGTGCCCTTCGCAGTGGCGCGCGATGGTTACTTTTTCCGCGCTTTGGGAGAAGTACACCCGCGTTTTCGCACGCCGTCGGTGGCGCTGCTGGTGCAGGCTGGGCTGGCGGTGGTGCTGTTACTGCTGGGCGGATCGTTCCGGCAGTTCTTTTCTCTGGCCATTTTTGCAGAGTGGCTGTTTTACATGATTGCGGCGAGCACCATCTTTATCTTCCGGCGGAGTGAGTCCGGTACCTTACGTACGTACCGTACGTGGGGGTATCCCTGGGTTCCAGGGCTGTTCATTGCCGCCTCGGCGTTGCTCCTGTACTTCACGTTTACAGAGAATTTGCGGTACTCGGCGTGGGGTTCTTTGCTGATTTTGGCGGGAATTCCCGTGTTTTATGGATTTGTGTTCTACCGGCAGCGCCATCCCGACGCGCGCTAGTTCCCGAAGTGACTCTCCTTGATTACCTAAGTACAAGGTCATTTGACACATTTACCGTGTCCAGATTTCCGCCTAACGTAGAACTCACCCGCGATCTACCCCCAATCGTGAGTTTCCCCGGAAGCAGGAGTGTTTCTTTCTATGGACCAGCACGGCATCAATCGGCGCGAGAACTGCCCGCAAATCAGGCTGCTACCTGAGAAGCGGATCGATTGGCGCACTTTTTGTATCAGCTACGGCGCGCAGGCGCTGGTGCTGCTGATCGTGCTCACCATTGGCATCCTGATCCCAGAGAAGATGGGGCTGAAGCAGTACAAGATCGAGATGGTGGCGCTGAAGCCGTATGAGCCGCCGCCACCACCAAGAATCAGGATCAAGATTCCGAAGATGATAGCGCGGCTACAGCCGCCGGTTCCGGTCGAAGTGCCGAAGCTATTGGTACCGCGCGAGATTCGCAAACCGAAGGTGGAGGCGCCCGAGGTGGAAGCTCCGAAGTTTGAATCCAAGACCACGCAGCCAGTGCTGAAACCGAACAACACGGTGCCGCAAACCATCCACACCGGATCATTTGCGGGCAGCGCTGTGCAGGCAACCGTCAACAAACCGATTGAGCAAGTGCAAACGGGTGGATTCGGCGACCCGAACGGGCTCAAAGGCGAAGGGAAAGCTGGAGCGAAGCTGGTCGCGGCGCGGATGGGATCGTTCGATATGCCAGTGGGCCCAGGGCAAGGTAATGGCTCGGGCGGCGCGAAAGGCGTAAGAGGCACGGTGGCGAGCGCGGACTTTGGTTCTGGCGTGGCAACCGGGGGCCATGGCAATCACGGTACGGTGCAGCAATCGGGCTTCGGAGCGCAGCAGCCGGTGCAGAGGGTCGCGAAGACATTGACGGTGGATGCGCCGACCACGGGCGTGGAGATTCTTTCCAAGCCGACACCCGTGTACACGCCGGAAGCGCGCGCTTTGAAGCTGGAAGGACAAGTTCTGCTGGAGATTTTGTTTACGGCTGACGGGCACGTACAGGTACAGCGCGTGGTTCGTGGCCTGGGGCACGGACTGGATGAAGCGGCACAGGCCGCGGCTACGAAGATGCGTTTCAAACCAGCTATGCGTAACGGACAGCCCGTGGATTCCACGGCTGTGGTTCATGTTGTTTTCCAAATGGCTTACTGATTCGGGGAGAGGAAACTCGATATGCGTTTTACGAAATGGACTTGCACGGTACTGATGCTGCTGTCGCTGGGAGCGTGGGCGAACGGCCAAGCTCAGAGCGATTCGCCGAAACCTGACGCCGGGCAAGCCCAGCCCGCGGCCCAACCCACAGCGCAAGCTGTAGCAGCGCCTGCCGTCGCCCCCGCGCCGCCCCCAGCGTCGGTTGTCGTGGCTTCCGCCGCTTCGTCGCCATCCGCGGCAGCGCCGCCCGCCACCATGGACCAGGTGGTGGAGCGCTTCATCGCCCGCGAAAAGGGCTTGGTGGAGTTGCTGAAGGATCGCACGCCGGTGGTCGAAACCTATTTGCAGAATGTGAAGGCGGATGCCGATCTCGGTCTGGTTCCGGTGGGGGACAAGTATTTCCTCGGCCACATGGACCTCGGTGAGGACATTGGAAACCGGACTTATCTGAAGGACAGCGCCAGCATCCAGAAGCACTTGCTGGGCGGTGTCAACAAGCTGTTCACGGTTCAGTACAAGCCGCTCGGGTTTTCGTGGATGATTTTCGCGGATCGCGACGAGTTTGACCGCGAGCACTACGAATTCAAGTTTGTCCGTCGCGAATTTCTGGGCGACGTACGCGCGCTTGTCTTCGACGTGACCCCCAAGAAGGAAGCCGGCAACGGCCGTTTCCTGGGCCGTATCTGGGTGGAAGACCAAGATTTCAACATTGTCCGCTTGAACGGAACGTACGCTCCGCATCAGCGCAACGAATATTTCTTCCACATGGATAGCTGGCGGCTGAATCTGATTCCTGGTTACTGGGTTCCCGCCTATATCTATAGCGAAGAAGGCGACTTCCGCTACGGCCAGAAGAACAAGTTCGCTTTCAGGGCGCAGACCCGCATGTGGGGCTACGACTTGAAGCGCGCCGGAAAAGAAGACGAACTGACGCAAATCCTGATCGATTCGCCTTCGGTGCAAGACCAGAGCGCGGCTGCACAAGACGCTTCTCCGGTGGAGAGTCAGCGTTTGTGGCAGCAACAGGCGGAAGACAATGCGCTGGACCGCTTGCAGAAAGCCGGATTGCTGGCTCCGGAAGGCGAAGTGGATAAGGTTCTGCAAACCGTGGTCAACAATATGATGATCACGAACAACATTGATCTGCCGCGCCCGGTGCGTTGCCGCGTGCTGCTGACTTCCCCGCTGGAAACCTTCAGCGTGGGCAACACGATTGTATTGAGCCGCGGTTTGGTGGACGTCCTGCCGGACGAAGCCAGCCTGGCCATGGTGCTGTCGCATGAACTGGCACACATCGCGCTGGGCCAGAACGTGGGCAGCAAGTACGCCTACAACGACCGCATGTTGTTTGACGACGAGACCACGTATTCCAACCTGGGTTTCCGTCACGATGATGTGGAAGAGCAGTCAGCGGACAAGAAGGCTCTGGACTTGCTGAAGAACTCGCCGTACGCGCAGAAGCTGGATTCGGCAGGATTGTTCCTGCGGATGCTGGCGCTACGCGGCGGGGCGCTGCCTGGATTGCTGAACGCGCACCTGGGCAATCCGATTGCGGTGAACGGAGAACCTACGCGGTTGACGGACATTATGAACCGCGCTCCACAACTGGATATGAACAAGCTGGACCAGATTGCAGCGTTGCCCCTGGGCGGACGCGTCAAGCTGAACCCCTGGGACAACAAAGTGGATCTGATCAAGGCGCCCCCAGTCGCATTGACGTCGATCCGGGAAAAGATGCCATTTGAGGTGACCCCGTTCTTCCCGCGGCTTTCGCGGCTGAAGGCGGTAGCGGAGGACAACGCAGCGGCTACCACGGCTGCGGCGGCCGTTCCCGTATCGCCTGCATCCGCACCAGCAACCTCCACGGCGGCGACATCGTCTCCGTCTGCGCCCGTTACGGTTACCCCGGTATCTGCCTCCAACCAGTAAGCGGAAGCTGAAACTGGAAAGACTCGTTGGCCGGGAATTGGGAGAGTCCTCCTGATTCCCGGCCATCGTTATTTGCGGCGGCAGTTACACGAGCGAAACACCTAGGGAGGGCCTGATTAAGTTCTTGGCGAAACAACTTGGCACGACCAAGAACGACCCTCGGGGGCTACAGCCCCTGATTTTATGGGGCTTTGACGGCACGGCTGAAACCGTGCCCTTTCTAAGGTGCTTGCGATCAGGGACTTATTCAGAGTTTCCCTAGTTACGAAATTCCGCAAAAGAAAATAGCTGTGAAGAGCTGACGCGCGATGTTGCCGCGCACGGACGGGGACGCCCACGCCTGCATCGGACGAGTTGGATAGAAGCGCTATCCGTCCGGATAGCTCCCGCTAAGGTGTTGACCCCAGACTTCGTTCGTCCCACCATTCCTGTTTTTACCGATTCCCGGCTCAAGTAGTTGACCGAGAAACAATTAGCCGAAATTCTCTTGTTCTATATATTGATCGCACTTCCTGGCAGACAAGTTGCATGGTCCGGGGTAGTGAAATACCGGGGACGTTGTGTTTCGAGCAGTTCGTTCTGAGCGTTGCATCACTCTCCGCGGTGACACTTCCGCCACGTGTCGCGTGTGCCCGCAGGGGTGCGCGCAGAGAAGGTCAAGGGAACGATTCGAACACTTAAGGAGAAAAATATGTCAGCGAACAACATCAGTCTGAGCGGTAAGGTACCCAATCTCAAAGAAGACGACGCGCGGCGGCTTTCCGTCTACGTCACTCGCGGCCAGGAAACACTGGCTTCCGGACCAGTACAAGCGGATGGAAGCTACCGCGTGAACCTATCCCGGCAAGCGGCGGGAGCGGCGAGCGCTTATGGCTTGAATCTCGCTTTGGCTCCGACCAGCCTCGCATCCCACCTGGACCACCTGCCGGGAACGCCCCAGATCAGCTTGAACCGCGAAGCGTTGCTGAAGGCGGAGAAAGACATTCGCATCAAGGAAGAAATCGCGGTGAGCGATGTCATTTTGCGGCGTTTCTGGGGATGGTGCGAACCCTATTGCGTGAGCGGCACCGTGGTCGGCCCGGACGGTTGCGCTGCGCCGGGAGCGGAAGTCACGGTGTACTCGGTTGGCTTTAACCACAGCAAATATCCGCGAGCCACCGTCACGACGGCGCCGGATGGAAGTTTTACCGCATGCTTTGACTGGTGCCGGTGTGTCTTCTGTTTTCCGTGCTGGGAATGCTGGCCCATCTGGTGGGAATGCTGGCCTTGGTGGTGGGAACTGGACATTCTGCATGTGATTGAAGCGATTGAACGCACTCCGGTGCTACCTGGCCCTGGCCCGGTGGAGCGGTTTGCCAACCAGGCTTCACTCATCCGGCCCGAGGGGCGGGATCTGGTACGCGGGAAAGGGTTCGTAGCATCGCATCGCGAACCGCTGGAGCAGAAGTTGGACCGCACCGCCTTCATCAAGTCGAAATTCTCGGATGCTCGCGTGCGGGCGTTGTTCCCCTGGTGGTGGTGGTGCTGTGACGATCCCAACATCGTTTTCAGCGTGCAGCAGGGCGGCAACCTGATCGTGAACGAGAACCCGTGGTGGG
>JAYTQD010000780.1:0-2174 GCA_043746935.1 Acidobacteriaceae bacterium
CTCGACATCGTGCAGCACAAACACCGAACGGTACCCCGGCGGCAAATCTTCCACCGCGCGGTTCAATTCCACTCTGTCAATCGCTCCCGCCAGCCGCAAGTCTTCGGCGCCAATGTCGCGCTTGGGGGAATCTTCCTCCCCATCCACTGTCTCTTCCAGCGAGACCACCGGTAAACTCTTCTTCCGCAGTTGCATCAACACAACGTTGACCGTCATGCGGTGCAGCCAGGTGGAAAAAGCCGACTCGCCGCGGAAGGTTGCTATCTTGCGGAACAACTGTAGAAATGCTTCCTGAGCCAGATCCTCGGCATCAGTTGGATTTCCGGTCATCCGCAAGCAAAGCGAATACACCCGCCGCTTGTGCAGACTGTAAAGAGCCTCAAACGCCTCGCCGTCCCCCTTTTGGGCACGCTCGATCGCCTCAGCCTCGGACATCCCGCCGCTCTGTTTTTGTATTACGTCGGCCAATGCGCCCTTGACTAGGCTGCATTTAAATAGATGCAACCTAAGTATCTTTTCGTTGTATGTGTTGCAAGTTACCGGTGGAACGATGCAACTTTTTTGGCTGTCCCGGGTTGCCCAGTCCGGTTCGGACCCGGAAATGCCCCGGTTTCCGCCCGCCTAAGCCGAGGTTCATCCCGGTCTTACGCCATATTGCAGGGTAAAGAACCGAGGTGAGGCCCGTCAACTCGGGGTATCGACTCCCCAACCATCTCAGGCCGCTTGGACGGGTTGGGGAAAGGACTCGCTGCCCTTACTTTTGGGTGGGGCAAGTGCTGCGCTGTGCCACCCAAATCAGGGGCATTTTGCGTTTTTCGGGCCTAATTGCAGAACCCCCTCGCAGCGCGAGGGATGACAATTCCTGTTTATTTGTTGAAAACTATATTCGTTGCAGAGCGACGCTCCGAATAGCTAGGCTGCGCCGGCGGCATCGCTGCGGGCTTGCACCACATCCTTTGCGTCTCCCATGACGATGACAACGGCATTGGCTGGTACGACGGTTTGGTCGTGGGGATTGACGTCCAGCTTGGGTTCTTTGCCGGTTGCGGATTGCTTGAGCGCAAGGGGCAGCAGATTGTAACGTCCGTGAAGGTCGAGTTCGCGGAGCGACTTCCCCGCCCACGGAGAACTGGCCTTGATTTCGACTTCCTCGACGCGCAGGGTCTTGCTTTGTTCCTTGAGCATGAGATCGAGGAAACCGACGACGTGAGGGCGGATGAGTTCGCTGGCCATGCGGAGGCCGCCGATGTGGCTGGGGGAGACGGTGGAATTGGCGCCAGCACGGAGGATACGCTCGGCGAAGCGGCGGCTGGCGGAACGGGCAATGATGCGGAGATTGGGATAGCGCTGGCGAACGACGACCGTGACGACGAGATTGTCTTTGTCTTGTGGAAGAGCGGAGATGAGGCCTTTGGCGCGGGAGATTCCAGCCTTTTCCAGGACGTCTTCTTCGGTAGCGTCGCCGATGACGTAGAGGAGGCCGTCGAATGCGCCAGGATGGGATTCCTTGAGGCGTATGATTTTTTCTTCTGAGGATTCGATGACGACGAACTCTGTTCCGGTTTTGAGGAGTTCCTGAGCGGCGTGGCGTCCGGTGTCGCCGAGGCCGCAGACGATGATGTGGCCGGTGATTTCATTGATGCGCTTCTGCATGCGGCGTCTCCAGAATGGGTTGGCGATTTCAACTTCAACGATGAACGCGGTGACGACGGAAAAGACATAGACCGTGGTGGCCACGCCGAAGACCACGATGAACATATTGAAAATGCGGAGTGCGGGATGGTTGGCGGTCTCGACGATTTCGCCGTAGCCAACGCCGGAGACAGTGATGACCGCCATATAGAGCGCTTGCAGGAAGCTGACGGCATGGCCGCCGAGCAGCAAATAGCCGACTACGCTGAACGCGATGAGTCCAAAGAAAAGTGCTCCGGCAAAGAGAAGACGTTTTTGCGGGGTCATTCGCGCCGCCACTCGTCGATCAAGTTGGCGACTAGGCCGCTCCATCCGGTTTGATGGCTGGCGCCAAGTCCCATGCCAGTGTCGCCGTGGTAGTACTCGTGGAAAAGGAGACAGTCGCGCCAGTGCGGGTCTTGCTGGAACTTGGCGTAGGGGCCGAAGACGGGGCGCTTGCCGTCGGCTTGCTTGAAGATAGAGATCATGCGGTTGGCGATTTC
>JAYTQD010000781.1:0-5787 GCA_043746935.1 Acidobacteriaceae bacterium
CCGAATGATCTGTGGATTTACGAAACCGCAACCCCAGAGATGGCGACGGGTAAATCCATCCCCGTAACCCACTCGCTCGTCGCAGGCGTCAAAAGCGACGACATGGTCGAGCCGCAGCTAGTCCATTACCCCAGCCGAGACGGCAAGTGGCAGATTTCAGCCTTCGTCTACGTGCCCTACAACCTGCCGCGCAACGCCAAGAATCCCGCCATCGTTTACGTCCACGGTGGGCCGACCTCGCAGACGGTGAATTCCTTTAACCGCATTGTCCAGTACATGGTCAATCAGGGCTACCTGGTGATTGCGCCCAACTATCGCGGGTCCACCGGCTACGGTAAAGAGTTCCAGGAAGCGAACTTCAAAGACATGGGCGGCGGCGACCTCGAAGACACGCTGTCAGCCGCAGAGTGGATTCAGAAGACGGGCTACGTCGATCCCAAAAAGCTCATCGTCATGGGCGGCAGCTATGGCGGCTACCTGAGCATGATGGCCGTCACCAAAGCTCCCGAAGTCTGGGCCGCGGGCGTGCCCATTGTTCCATTTGTGAACTGGTTCACCGAAATCGAGAACGAAGACCCGTCGCTGCAACAGTGGGACCTGGCGACGATGGGCGATCCGAAGAAAGAAGAAGACAAAGCGTTACTGCGCGACCGCTCCCCCGTTTTCTTCGTCGATAAAATCAAAGCTCCGCTCTTCCTGCTAGCCGGCGGACACGACCCACGCTGCCCCAAATCCGAAGCCCAACAAGTAGCCGACGCCATCAAGAAAAACGGCGGCGAGGCCGACCTCAAGATTTACGAAAACGAAGGACATGGCTTTGCGCGGGTGGAAAACCAGATCGACGCCTACCGGCGGGTGGCGGAGTTCCTCAAGGCCAAGGTGCCGCCGCAGGATTGCAGTTGCGCTGTAGAACCATAGGCTTGTGTAGCGCGGGCGCCCCCGCCCGCGTTCGTGTAGAGCCGACACTCCTGTCCGCTTTTGGGTTTTTAAGGGCAAGGGGCGTCCGCATCAGCAGCACTAGCGAACGGACAAAGGTCGGACAACGGTCCTCAAGCGAAACACCGAATGTGCAATCGTCTGGCTGGCTCGGTATTCAATGGGCAGAATACGAAAAGTTACCAAACCAATGTTGATTTCCACTCTTGGTACGGCCATACTTTGTTCATTATGCGAATTATGCTGGCTACCGCTGTTTCTGTCCTTTTGTCGCGTCGCTAGCCCCCGGTCAAGAGGCCAACAAAACGGCCAAGTGCTCAGCGCTCCCAACGCCTTCGCCGGGATGCTATTCGTTTAACGAGATGGTCATGAAGCAGGACAAAGAGGTCTTAAGCGCTCTCGACAGTGCTCAAACATTTGTCTGCTTCAAACCTGAAGAAGATGACTTTGCGATCCTGAACTAACCTCCGCCAGGCGATATTATGTATAAAAAAACATCGACGTCAACACTCAAGGCATCCGGCGTAGTTTTCTATAAAAGCTATAAAGAGGGGATCCTTGATGAGATTCGAATAGCTATTGGCAACTGGTATAAGAGCGGTCCCGATGATTCTAACCCGGGTTTCTCTGCGCGAGACAAAGACGGCGTCAATGCCGTGGTCAATGAATCGGAGCTGGTGTTTGGCTATGTCTACAAGAACGCCACAAATAGTGACGTTCGCTATTCGTTCCAAATGCGAAGATCAACCCTTCGGTTTCTCGAAACCTATGTTTGGGAAGAATCTTCCACGCCCAAGACCAAGAAGGGCCCCTCCCAGAAGCCCACCCAAGGCAAAGACACCAACAGCGGATATTGTGAGGAGTTTAAACAGACTTCGCTGACCGGAAGCAATGCGGAGAACGCTCAGCCCGTCAAAAAATAGGCGGGTGGCCGTGCAGATGATGAGCGCCATAGAAATTTGATTCGACTGAAATAGATCATACCTTTATGCTCGAAGGGAGGCATGACCCTCGGTATGTTACCGACTGCACAACGGTACCGTCTAGCTGTTCACTGACTCCGAAGTGAGAGTCATATGCTCCACAAAACAAATTTTCCGGGAATTCCATTCTAGCAACTGCGCTGTGCCAGACAATCACGCGCGGAATTTCCCGCTCACGATCGTAGTCAGGAATGGCGCTCCTAAGTTCCGCCTCGCACTCTTCAATGTGTCTGCTCGGTTCAGCAAGAGCTTTCTCTAGAAACAGTTGATAGTGGGGCCTAACGACACTTAAGGTAACAAGCGCAGAAATTGTGGTGTTTTGGGGTGAATGCTTGTTTGACCGCAACATCTTTCCCCTTCCAAGAAAAGCAGGCTGCAACTGGCTGGTATCACCAATGCCTGTGCTTGTGTTAAATGGAATTTCAAACCCGGAATCACCATACATCGAACCAAGCATTATCTCTGGCAAGTGAAGCATCGCGAGTGGATTGCCTGAGTTGTACAGCACGAGTGCGCAAGGAAACTCCTTGTACTCTCTAAACTTCTGTCGTCCCTGATCAATTTTCTCGCGGAGGATGGGGTAGGGATCATATGCACCATACCCGGCTCCAAGCGATTTTGGGGCAAAATCCTTCACATCCAGGATGATCGTTCTTTCTTGCCAACTCAGGGTGTAGTCGGGGCGCTTGCTCTTGCCCTCGTGCCGCTTCTCGAACTCAAAAGGGAGATTTTGTGTCTCTAAGTAGCGCTCAAACAAAAGCTCGCCTTGTGTCTTCACCGATTCTGTCATCGCAAGAACTCAAATAACCAACCGCTGGTGGCTTCGTCCAGGTCGCGGTCGGCATCCGCGCTTAGGACGTACTGCGTCACGCCTTGGTTTTCCTGCGCTGCTCGGATTTGAGCTTCAGCCGCTCACGGGCATCCGCCGGAGAGACATGCTGGCCACGATCCAGACCACCCAGGCGACGGCCAAGTTCCTGATTGAACCCGGCAAGCTGGGCGGCTCGCGCATGATCCCGCTCCTCCAGCAACCGAAGCGCCTCACGGACCACTTCACTGGCGGAACTGTACCGTCCCGATTCCACCTTGTCACTCACGAGTTTTTCCAGCTCAGTCGTCAGAGAAACATTCATCGATTTAGCTTAACCAGCGATAACAGACTTTGTCAATCTTTGGTATTTCTCGGGAGTTGACTCACAGTATATACTTATTATATATACCAGTAAGGTGAGGATCACATGGCCAAACCAGGCATCGCCAAACTCTTTCAAAACGGCCGCAGCCAGGCCGTTCGCCTGCCGCGCGAGTTCCGCTTTGAAGGCGACAGCGTCCGCATCCGCCGCGTCGCGGAGGGCGTGCTGCTGGAGCCGGTCGGGACGGACGTTGCCCGGTGGTTTGAGGATCTGGATGAATTCGGCGAAACTCCCTTCCTCGCCAAGGGCCGCAAACAGCCAGCCACGCCGAAGCGCAGAGTTTTTTAGTGAACTACCTGCTGGACACCAACGCCTGCATCGCCCTCATCAACGGCGAGCCGGAGCGGGTCCGCAAGCGCTTCGAACAAGTCACAACCTCGGGCACCCAAGTCTTCGTGTCTTCCGTTGTGACGTTCGAATTATGGTACGGAGTCGCCAAGAGTACGCGCGCGGAGTTCAGCACGCGGCGTCTGCGAACCTTCCTGGCTGGCCCCGTGTCGGTACTTCCGCTCGAAGAGGCGGATGCTCGCGCCGCCGGGTCGGTTCGGGCGGCGCTGGAGGCCTCCGGCAAGCCCATTGGTGCCTATGATGTTCTGATTGCAGGACAGGCGATCCATCGGCAATTGACGCTGGTGACGGCAAACGTGGCTGAGTTTTCGCGCGTGCGGGGTTTGATCTGGCAGGACTGGGCTAAACCTTAAAGAACAATCTCACCACGGAGACACTGAGACACGGAGAAGAGCTCAGGGTTTCCTCTGTGTCTCCGTGGTGGATTTTGGTTATGGCAGTTCAAACAAAGACCACGCGGGCGAGGGCGCCCGCGACCACACGAACCTTGCCCGACCTCAGGATTGCAGGCGCTGCACGGATTTTACGAGTCCCGGAATGGTGAACCGCTTCGCCTCCACGTGGACCGGCAAGCCAAGTTCGCGCAAAGTGGCTGAGGTGATGGAGCCAATTGATGCTAGCCGAAGCCCCTTGCGAACGGCAGCCTGAGCAGCGCGAGCGCCGACTAGGGCTACGAAGTTGCGGGCCATGGACGAGCTGGTAAAGGTGGCGATAGTCGGACGGAGCTTGGGGTTACTCAAAGCTTTGCGCAGACGGTCGCGGGAGGATTTGGGCAGGACGGTCTCGTAGGCTTCGACCACATCGACGATTGCGCCCGCTTTGCGCAGCTCGCGGGGGATGACGTCGCGGGCGACGCGGGCGCGGGCTAGCAGGATTCGCTTCCCTGCCACGCGTTTGCGGAGGCTTTTTACCACGGATTCGGCGACGTACTGTTTTGGAACGACTTGTACGGTCAGGCCTTGAGATTCAATCGCCTTCTTCGTGGCCGGGCCGATGGCGGCAATGCGCAGATGCTTGAACGTTGTTAAAGTTAAACGCAGTTTCTTGATGCGTTCGCAGACGGCCTCGACGCCGTTCACACTGGTTAAAATCAGCCAGTCGTAGTTCTGAATGTTGACCAGTGCTTCATCCAAGGGACGGCATGAACGTAGCTTGCGGATTTCGATGAACGGGATCTCGAGGACTTGCGCGCCGAGGGCTTTCACCTGTTCCGAAAGGGCGCTGGCCTGATGCTTGGCGCGGCCTATGAGTATTCGTTGACCTTTTAGCGGCAAATTATTGTATTTCCTGGACTTACGAGGCGGTGTCATTTCGTGCTAATCCCTGAGCTATACACGGCTTCGAGAATCGCGCTCCCGCCGCGCAGCAGTAGCGTCTTTCCAACAGCCTCGCCGAGCTGAACGGCGTCGCTGCCGGACTGAGCCTCGCGCAAGACCTTGGTGCCGTCGGGATGTGCCACAACCGCCTGCAAGTGCAAAGTTTTGCCACTTCCGATCTCGGCAAAAGCCCCAATGGGCACCTGACAGCCGCCGCCCATGGCGTTCAGCAGGGCGCGTTCGCAGGTGGTGGTGGCGCGGGCTGCTGGGTCATCCAGAAAGGCCAATTGCTGGCCCGTGGAGGCATCTCCTTGGCGTATTTCGATGCCGAGGGCTCCTTGGCCCGCCGCCGGACACATGGCGTCTGCGGGGATGATCTGGCGCACGAGTTGGGTCAGGCCGAGGCGGTTGACACCGGCGGCGGCTAGGATGATGGCGGCGTACTCTCCGGCTTCCAGCTTGCGCAGGCGGGTATCGACGTTGCCGCGCAGGGGGTGGATGTTGAGGTCGGGGCGCATGGCCATCAGTTGGGCTTGACGACGAAGGCTGCTGGTGCCGACGCGTGCTCCCTGCGGCAGGGCGTCGATGCTGGCGAAGTTGCTGGAAAGAAAAGCGTCGAGGGGGTTCTCGCGCTTGGGGACAGCGGCGATTTCGAAGCCTGGGGGTAGTTCTGTGGGCAGGTCTTTCAAAGAATGCACGGCTAGATCAACTTCTCCGGCGGCTAGTGCTTCTTCGATTTCTTTGGTGAACATGCCCTTGGTGCCGACCTTTGCCAAGGCTACGTCGGTGATTTTGTCGCCGGTGGTTTGAATGATTTGGATATCGACCGTATGGCCTTGCTGGCGCAGGAGAGCGGCGATGTGGTTGCTTTGCCACAACGCTAGCTTCGAGCCGCGGGATCCGATCCGGAGATGCGGCATTAGCTGGCGTCTCCGGAGCCGGAATTGGAACCAGACGGCGGCTTTGGATCTATATCGTCTGACTTCGGGTCGTCGAGCTTGAACATGCGGC
>JAYTQD010000782.1:0-2170 GCA_043746935.1 Acidobacteriaceae bacterium
CCTTTGCTGACTTAGGTTGCGTGGGGATGATTCCCTGATAAGCGTCCGATGAGTAGATCGAAGAACCTTGCGGAATCTACGTCCAGGGCCACACTGGTATTGGGCACAAACTTGTCGCGCACTACCGGAGATGTCTTGGTGGTTGCGAGAGTGGGCGCGGAGCCGCGAATTGACATGTGTTCGGCGGCTTGCTTTTCCATCTCGGGGCGGCGACGCAAATCTCCGGCGGTTGGGCTGTAGCCTAGTGTTTCGCCGGCGGTGAGTTCGCCCGTGGTCTCGACATCAATGTAGTAGTCCTTGAACTTGAGCAGCGTTGGGTCGAGGAATGCGGCGATGGCTAGCGAATCGTGCATGTTCGGGCCGACGAGGAAACCTTGCTCGCGGTTATGGTTGATGGCGTTCCGCGCGATTTTTGCGGCGGCTTGGCTGACTGCGTTCGGTTGTGCTTCCAGTAGGCGGACGTGTTCGTCGGTGAGCGAGGTCTTGCGCGTGACGTCGAGGCCCACCATGGTTAAGGGGATGCCGGATTGGAAGACGATGCGGGCGGCCTCGGGATCGACATAGATGTTGAATTCCGCCGCAGGAGTGATGTTGCCTCCGGAAAGGGAACCACCCATCATGACGAGGCGTTGAACCTGGCTGGCGAGTCCGGGGTCGGCGTTCAAGGCAGTGGCGATGTTTGTCAGCGGCCCAATGGTGAGCAGAGTGACTTCACCGGGATACTTGCGAACGGTTTGACGGATAAATTCCGCAGCGGGCAGAGAGATGGGAGCAAGTTTCGGTTCTGGAAACATGGCTCCGCCAAGACCGTTCTCGCCGTGGGCGTAGGTGGCCGTGACTAGGCGGCGCACGAGAGGAACCTTGGCGCCGGCCGCAACGGGAATGTCCGCGCGCCCTGCGATTTCCACCATGCGCAGAGCGTTGGGCAGACTCAGCTCCAGGGGGACGTTGCCGGCAACCGGGGTAATGCCTTCAATTTTCAATTCCGGCGAACGCATGGCTAGAAGCAGTGCCAGAGCGTCGTCCACGCCGGGGTCTGTGTCGATGATGACTCGGAAGGGTCCCGCTCCCGAGTGGAGCTGGGCGTCGGAGGGAAACTCCTCGGTGAATGCTTTGCCTGATAGAGCGCTGGCTGCTAGAGCACTGGTTGAGGCGGCCACGAACTGGCGTCGAGTCATGCGAAATTGCGTCATGGGATGTGTACGATGGAAGACCGTAAGCATGGTACAGCGCGCCCAAGCGAATTGTCGATTGCAGCGGTAACGGCTAGAATTTTCATGTGGCTGCAAATACACTGCGACTTCTCGTGACTTTCTATGCGCTGACGGCGATGCTTACGCATCCTGCCTCGGGACAAGAGCCAGCACTACCTCCATGCGTAGTTGCGCAGTCCGGCGCAAAAACAATTGCAAAGCCTGCGACGGATGTGCCCCAGTTCTACGACGAGCCGCAGTTCACTGTGTCGGGTGTACGCGACGCTTCGCAAAGCGGCGGTCACGGCTCGGATACGGTGCGGCGGACCACCGAAACCTTAACCAAAGAGACCGTTGCGTTGAGCGCCAATACGACGGCCGAACAGGCCAAAGACACAGTAAAAGACGAGACTGCTCTGCATGCGGCGGTGGAGCGCGAGCCGGGGAACGCGGCGCTGCATCATGCGCTGGGGGACTTTGAAGAGAAGAAGGGGGATGCGCTGGCGGCGGTGCAGGAATATCAGCGGGCGGCGGAGCTGAGTCCGAGTGAAATCAACCTGTTCGACTGGGGGGCGGAGCTGTTGCTGCATCGTGCTTATGAGCCTGCGGGCGAGGTCTTTACGAAAGGGCGGCGATTGTTTCCCCGGTCGGTGCGGATGGCGGTGGGATCGGGAGTGGCGGCGTACTCGCTTGGTTCGTATCAGTTAGCGGCGCAGAAGTTGTGTGAAGCTTCGGACTTGGATCCTTTGGACGCGAACCCCTATTTGTTTCTAGGGAAGCTGCCAGCTCTTGATTCGGGCATGGTTCCCGGGGTGGTAGAGCGGCTGGGGCGGTTTGCGCGTTTGCAGCCGGGTAACGCTTGGGCGAGCTACTACTATGCTCTGGGGCTATGGAAGCGACGAGAGGCCTTTGCGGAGGATGCTGGGCGCGTTGAGGGGCTATTGGAGAAGGCTATTCGTTTGGATCCTAAGCTGGCG
>JAYTQD010000783.1:0-14892 GCA_043746935.1 Acidobacteriaceae bacterium
CGGCGCTCCAACTGAGTTTGACTTGCACGGGCTTGGGCGAGTGAGCGGCAAGGGCGAGTTGATGGCGGACACCGTGTTCATCGTTGCCGACGAGTTCGGTGTGGCCGTCAATGACCATTTGCGGCGTATAGCTGGAATTCAAGTCAAAGCGGCGGGCGTAGTCGGCTTGTCGTTGGGTGAGCGCCGCCGAAGAGAATCGGTCCGTCCAACCAAGGCGATTCCAATAGTCCACGTGTTCGCCCAGGATGAGCACTTCGGCTCCATCCACGGCGCCCGCCTGCCGCAGTTTGGTGAGCAGGGCGTCAGCGGGCGGGCAACTGGAGCAACCTTCGGAGGTAAACAGCTCCACCACGATGGGGGTAGCCTGAGTCGCGGCAGGACTGGAAGTTGCGAGCAGCGTTAGGGCGAGGATGGCGACGAGAGCGTGGTTCATATGGGATGCGCCTCTTGAACTTGGATACGCCGGGCTGCTAAAGGTGACAAGTATCTTCGGACCCGCACGGGAGGGGGGCACCCGCGCCTCCACGAATAATTTATGGCGCTGGCATGGTGGCGGTGATTTTGTGGCCGTCGATCTTGCCGGAAATTATGGCGGTCGCGTGCGCTTGACGGTCGAACCACGTCACGTTTAGGTTGCCCTTGATCCCTTGGGAGCCTTGTACGGAAAGGCGAGCCGTTGTTTCTCCGGTGGAAAAATTCCAATCGACGGTTCCAGAAACGGCGAGATTGTTAGTCCAGCAAAGGTGGTCGAGGTCGAAGCGTTCAATATCTCCAGCTGAGTGATGGCGGAATGTTCCGCCGCGTAGGCCGGAGCCGGAGCCAGTTGTATTCACAAGATAGCGAGCGAGCGCGTCGCTAGCAGTGAGAACGGCGGCGGCAGCGATCTGCAAATCGTCGCGGGAGCCACGGTTGTCGGAAGTGGCGATTGCGGGGTCGAGTTGAGAGCTTGCAGCGGCAAACTTCGGCAGTGTGCGGACCTCGGGGATTTTGTGGGTGCAACTGGTATCGCCCGGGTCGAGCGTTTCAAGGAAGCGGCGGACGATGGGGAGGACACAGTTGTCGATATCGCCGAGGGCGGTGACATGAAAGCTGTTGTTAACGAGAAGCTGCTTGGCGTTGGGGAAGAGGGCGGCGGCCAGTGTTCCCTGCTGGGGAGCGGTTACAGAATCGAGTTCTCCAGAGAGGACGAGCACGGGTGCTGAGGTAAACTTTGCATCCGGCGGAACCGGCTGACCGGGATGGTGTTGCGCTGACGGAACAGGCCAAGGCAGGCAGAGATCAAGCACGCTGGTATCGAGCGGCATAGTCCGGAACTCGGCGATGGTGAAAGGAGCATATACATCCGGATGCTGCTGTTGCTCCGCGCGGATGGCCGCTTCCAGTTGCTCGGCGCGAGTGTCCGGTGTAGCGGACATGTCGTAGAGCTGGGGATAGTCAGTGCAACTAACAGCCGCGAACAAGCCAGCGCTGTACGACGAAAGGTGGATATCGGGGCCTCCGGAGGCGGAAGAAGCCCAATCTTCGGCGATGAGGCGCAACAAGGGCGCGGCATCCGGTGGTCCGGCGGATGGCTCCAGATAGGCGCGAGCGGCGGCGTCGAGCTCGCGGAAAATCAGCGGGCCGTAGGCTGCCGTGGTCATGAGATAGGCCAATGCAGAGGGATCGGCGGTTACGCTTCTCAACTGCCCATCGCCGTTGCGCGCGGTTCCGGGCAATGGTGACTTGCGCAGAGAATCGAGGAGACGTTCAATCCGGGAGATGGAATCTCCCGGAAGATTGCGGCACGTGACCGAGCGTTCGCACACGGCGTTGAAGGCATGGCGAAACGTGGGAGCCGTTTCCGGATACCAGGGAGAAATCCCAACGACCGGAAACGCGCCATCGAGAATCAAAGAGCGGAGGCGGTCGGGATGGCGTCCAGCGAAGGCCTCGGTGGAGAACGTGCCGTAGGAATCCCCGTAGAGATCGATTTTGCCGATGGCGAGCGCGTCGAGGATGGCGGCAAGATCATCAGCGGCGAGGCCGCTGCCATAGAGATAGGCAGTTGGTCCCAGTTGCGCGCCACAGGTTTGGATCGCGGGGGGGAGCGGATAGGCTTCGGCTTGAAGCGTAAGGCAATCAATCGGTTGAGAGCCGCCTGTGCCGCGGTTGTCCATGAGGAGAAGATCGCGCTGCTCAAGCAGGGGGCCGTAGAGGCCGAGGTAGGCGTCGCGGCTTTCGGTGGTGGAGTAGCCAGGACCGCCTTCGGAGGCGACCAGAGTTCCGAGCGAGGGTTGGCGGGTATTGCGATGCGGATAGAACTCGAAGTGAATGTTGATGGCGCCGGAAACTACACCGGAGGGGTCGAGCGGGCGGAGGAAATCGCCACAGTATGCGGGAGTCTTGGCGCAGCGTTCCAGATCAAGGCTGCCGACGTGGAGAGCCTTTGGCGCGTGGGATGGCAGCGCGTAGGTTGTCTTCGGATGGGGGCGATTCACGCCTAACGCGGAAGATGCCAGCGCTGACAGGAGACAGAGCGTGATGAGCGACCTGCGGTGTGCGAAAGACATTGTTAGGGGGCCCGTTGTCATCTAGATTACCGTTGTTCCGGAGCAGCGAAGGCCAGACGTCGCGAGAATACCAGACTCATGGCCAGCATGAGCGCCATGGTCACCAGCGTGGACGCCAGTCCGGTGCGAAGGCTGTGCGCCTGCGAAGAAACAACGCCTACGAGAAACGGAATGAGAGCACCTCCCAGATTGCCGGTGGCAAAGAAGAATCCGCCCAGACGGTTGCTGTGTTCGCCGAGATTGCGGAACAAAACGGCCACCGTGATGGGAAACAGCGCAGCTAAGCCGAACCCTGCGACGGTTGCTCCAGTTAGCAAAAATGGAACAAGATGCGTCATCAGTAGCAACACGGTTCCCATAAAAGCGGTGAGTAGGCCGAAGCGGTAGATTGCGCCTTCACTGTGGGAACGGAGTACAAAAGGCGCGAGTGCGCGTCCCGCGACCAGAGCGGCCCAGAATGCCGTAGGAGCCATGGCCGCGCTTCCGGCGGATACGGGAGCGAAGTCTCGCGCATAGGAGGCGATCCAGCCACCAAGAGCGCATTCCGTCCCTACGTAGAGGAAGGCAAGCGTCGCGATGAGAATGAACGGCAGTGGCTGCCAGACTGTAGCGATGGTGTCAGATCTCGAGATCTTGGATGTCGTGGATCTCTCGCCGGAAGTTGCAAACACAGCAAAGCGGATCGCGAACAAAATTGGCAGCACACCAAGAACGGGCACTAAGCGGGTTAGCGGAACGTTGCGCAGGGCTGTGCCGACCAGGAACGGAAACGCGACAGCGCCGATGCCCCAAGAAAAATTCAGCAGGCTCAAGGCGGAAGCGGCGCGACCGGGATTGCTTTCAGCAACACCAAGGTTCGAGGCGGCAATAGCCAGCGCCATGCCCAGGCCGCAGAGGAAGATGCCGGCAACATCCACCCCCCAGGATGACAACATGAATATTTCGAGACCGGAACATAGAATCAGCATGGCTCCGCTGCATACGCGGGAAAATCCCCAACGAGGCAGTACCCGCGTTGAGAGCAGGCTGCCCGTGACCGATCCAGCATATTGGGCGAACAGGAGGTAGCCCTTCTGGAGATCCTGCATACCCCAATGCACGGCTAGGGTAGGGAGGAGAGGGCCGAGGAGGACCGTGGTGACGCCGATCAGGGTGAACTGAGCGTGAATCCAAAAGGCCAGTGTGGAGCGGACGGATGGAGATTGCATTGTTGAGGGCGAGGTCACGCTTCGGTCTCTTGGAGATTATACGTGGGGCAACGAGCTGAGCTGTAAGCAAGAAAATGGGCCGGAGGTGAGTCCGGCCCTTCTGAGGTAGTTGTTGAGCGCCTTAGAACGAAAGTTTCAGCGCGAACTGAATTTGCCGCGGATCGCGCGCGGCGGTGAGCTTCTCGAATTGAGAAGTCCCCCGGATTGTAGAGCCGTTGCCATTCTGCGGCCCGGACTTAGCAAAAAGGAAGTTCGTGTGGTTGAGGATGTTGAAGAACTCAGCCCGGAACTCCAAGTGAGCCTTTTCTTGGATTGAGAAAGTCTTGAACATGGAAAAGTCCCAATCCTTGTTGCTCGGCCCTTGAATGGTGTTGCGGCCTACGTTACCGAAGGTACCCGGGGTCGGATCGCCGAATGCGCAGCCGTTGAAGAAAGAATCGGGTGTGCCGATCCGTTCCGGCGCGATCCCGGTTGGGTCCTGCGTAGGAGTGAAGTGGCAATGCACGTCTGGATTCGCGAGAACGGATCCCGCTTTCAAAGGATTCCCGAATTGGTCGGGACGTTGGGAAACGCCGCCAGCATTGCCGTCCGCATTGGCTGCGCTGCTGGAATCCAAAACTGTGTACCAATTCCCGGTTGTGACGCTGACGATGTTCGAAATCTGCCAACCGCCAACGATCTGATCGGTTATGCCGGATGCATTTCCAAGGAAATGCTTACCGCGACCGAAGGGCAGCTCATAAATCGAACTGAACACAAAACGGTGTCGAACATCGAAGTCGGAGTTCCCGTATTCGGCTCCAGGAAAGCGGAAATCTCGGAAGTCACTATTGTTCTGCGTTGGCCCCAGGTTGGCGTTGGAAGAGATGTCCAGAGAATGCGCCCAAGTATACGAAGCCTGGAATTGCAACCCGTGTTGGAAACGTTTTTCGTAGTGAGCCTGGAAAGAGTTATAGCTGGATTTGCCCGTAGAGCGGAACCAGTCGATGCCCGCGTCGAAGACTGTCAAGTAGCCGTCGGACGAACAATCGCTTACGCCTGGCGTGGTACAAGTGACTTTTACCGGGCGGCGTGCTGCGAAGGAACTACCATCGACCTTGGGGTCGATGGGCATGGCCTGATTGCCATTGAAGAAGCTGTATAGCTTGGTTCCCTTCGAGCCAGCATATGTCAGTTCAAGGACACTATTTCCGGGCATCTCCTGTTGTAACCCGAAATGCCACTGCTGCATGTAAGGAGTCCGCAGGTTTTGGTCAACGGAGAAAAAAATTGGTGTATTGGGATCAGTGAGCGATGTGGGCGGAAACCCGTTGGCGAGAAAGTGAAAATTTGGAACTGAGCAGTCCACTTGTGATTGTGACGGGTTGGCAGAAGGCGTGCCACACGGCGAACTGAAGGACTGGGTTACGAAGAACGGCGGGTTAAATCCGGGGCTTGGGTTGGAATAAGGTCCATTCTCTTGGCCGCCGTAAAAAATGCCATACCCAGCACGGAGGACGCTCTTAGGCATGAGCTGATAGGCAAGACCGAAGCGAGGGGCGAAATTGTTCAGGTCGTTTTTAATGAGACT
The DNA here is from genome assembly GCA_043746935.1 of Acidobacteriaceae bacterium. GTDB lineage: Bacteria > Acidobacteriota > Terriglobia > Terriglobales > Acidobacteriaceae > JANXUC01. The sequence continues at coordinate 5,328 of JAYTQD010000783.1, forward strand.
CTTGCTCCCCGTCGCGCTAATGGTAACTGCTTGTCCAATTAAGTTGGTCAGCTGTTGCTTTTGTCCACGAGGCACGATCAGCGTGGGAGTCAATGGGTGGGTTAAGTCGAAAGTCGCCAGTTGGTCGTGGCGTTCGGTGACTGGAAGAAAAAGTTCGTAGCGAAGCCCAAAATTCAACGTAAGTTTCGGGGTGATCTTCCAGTCGTCCTGGCCATAAAACGCATAAGTCTGGCGGAAGTAGTCGACGTTGTGCAGGTTGTTGATACCTCCGCCGCTGGTTAGGCCAGCCAGGAAGGACGCGAAACCTGTACCTCCTGTATTGAGCGCGCCAGGGTTGTCGGTGAGAGTTTGGTCAAACCCTAGGTTTCCTCGGGGCGATGCGGGTTGGAAGATGGTGAATTCCTCACGTCGAATTTCTGTGCCGTATTTGAAAATATGGTGACCCCTGACCCAGGTCAGGTTTTCGGAAAGAGTGTACGAGTTCTGGAGTTCCTTCGAAGGCAAATAAGTAGGGCTACCGAGGGTGGCTACATCGCTAAATCCGAGCTGAGGCAATCCGCCGATGCCAGGAGAGAAGGGGACGCCAGGAAAGCCGATCTCGCCGGAGATGTCCTTACCCGCATTGAGCTGGGCGCGCTGCGAATTAATGCGGTTGTAGCCAAGACGAAATTCGTTAATTAACGTGGGTGAGAAAATGTGCGTCCAACTGGTGGCGATGCTGCGGTAGGAGTTTTCTTCAACGCCGCTGAAGAATCCGCCGCCGTCAGCCACGCCGCCGAATGTGCCTGGGATCGTGCTGGGCTGATCTTCATAACTGACGCGAAAGAAGGCGCTGTCGGCGTCAGAGAATCTCTGATCCACGCGTACGTCAAAGTTGGTGCGCTTTTCCGCCAGCACGGGGTTGGCAAGAAAATTGTTGCCGGTCTTCGGATTAAAAGTTCCAGCAGCTGGGTATAAAGCTGCCAAGCGCTGAGCCAGCGGGTCAAGCACAGGAATTATGTTTAGCGGCTGATTGCTTCCGTTGTAGCCGAAAGGTGTGCCGCAGAACCCGGTCGGAGAAAGTGCGTCTAGTTTGGTTTGGCGAGTATCAAAAATCTCTCCCGCGAATGTCTGGAAGCCGTTGCAATCCTTGATTAGGGGGCCGGTTCCATCGGAATTTTGATGTGTGGCGCTTGCGTAGTCCAGAAGCGGGTTACCGTCGAGTCCGTTGGTGAAATCGCCTTGCCGCCATGCGGTATTAGGAATCAAAGCCGTCTGCGTCTGCGCCTGCCGCTTGCGCAAACCTTCATAGTCAAAGAAGAAAAACGTGCGGTCTTTGCCGTTGTAAAGACCAGGAATCACCACCGGGCCTCCGATGGTTCCCCCGAATTGGTTCTGTTTATAGGATGGAGTCTTGGCGTTGCGGTCATCGAAGTAATTCCGCGAATCCAGTTTCTCGTTCCGCAGAAACTCCCAAAGTGAGCCATGCAGCTGGTTCTTCCCCGACTTGATCACGGCATTGACGATAGCGCCATTTCCGCGACCAAATTCGGCGGAGTAGGCGTTGGTCTGGACTTTGAATTCTTCCAAAGCATCGATGGGCGGCTGAATGACGAAGTTGGTTTCGTTCAGCAGATCGGGCAGGTTGGAGTTGTTGTCCACTCCGTCCAGCAGGAAGTTGTTCTGCAACGACCGCGCGCCATTGGAGCTAAATCCGAAGCCGCCTTCATCGCGGGAGCCAGGTTCGCTGGGAGCCGTGCCCGCCGACAGCAAAGCGAGCTGGGCGAAGTTGCGGCCATTCAATGGCAGGGTGGAGACGCGCTTGCTATCCACAACCTGGCCGAGTTCAGAGGTCTCGGTTTCGATCAGCGGAGTCACGGCCGTGACTTTGATGGTGTCAACGATTTCTCCGAGTTCCAGAGTAATGTTGACGGCGGCACGATCCTGCACGTTGATGTCAATGGCGTTGGACAAAGCTTTTTTGAAGCCGGGGTGCTCAACCGTGACCGTGTAGCGGCCAATGCGAAGTGGGCTGGCTACGTACTCGCCCGAGCCGCTCGTCGTGGTGTTGAAGGTCTGGCCGCGCTCGATATCCGTGACTGACACCTTGGCCCCTACCACTACCGCTCCCGATGGATCATGCACCGTGCCGACGATTGCGCCGGCATCCTTTTGCGCGAGGGCGGCAGAGCCAAGGAGGGCAACCATTAGGAAAAGGCCGGAAATCACTGGGATCGAACGACGAAGTGCGTAAATGAGAGACATGAGGACTCCTTGCGAGGATGCTGGTAGAGCTTTTTTCACAGTCAACTTGTACCGCTCAATGCAGACTATCTTAAAATAGCTTCGAATTGCTACATTTTATTTCGTAACCTATCCTATGCGAGTATACACTGGGCGGCGTGAGATGTAAGGCTGGTGGTGGGAGGCGCGGAAAATGAAGAGTTTTGGGATGGCAATGGCTGCCTTGGTTGTTTTGCTGTCGCAAGGTGTTTCAGCGCAGATCGGGTACAAGTCCGCCGCTGATGCGGACCAGAAGAAGACGTTGCTGCTCAAAGATTATCATCCGAAATCCATGCTGCACTTGAAAGAGACGCCGGTGCTACGGGCGAAGTTTCCGGTCATTGACGTACACCAGCACGTAAATGACGCAAGGGGAATGGGAGAGCGCGTGCCTCCGCAAGAACTAGTTGCGCGAATGGATCAGCTCAACATCAAGACGATGGTGATTTTGACCGGGGGGTGGGGCGACCAGTTGCAAAAGGTGATGGACGAAATGGTGACGCCGTATCCAGGGCGCTTCATTGTCTTCAGTCAGATGGATTGGAGCAAGATCGACGAACCCAATTTCGGTGAGCTGATGGTGAAGCAGTTGGATGATGCGGTACGGCGGGGCGCGCGGGGGCTCAAGATTTTGAAAGAGCTCGGGTTGGGTATCAAAGACAAGACCGGGAAGTTGATCACGGTAGACGATGCGCGGCTCGATCCTGTGTGGGAAGAGTGCGGGCAGCTGGGGATTCCGGTGGCTATACATATTGCTGACCCAGAGGCGTTCTTTCATCCGATGGATGCGGAGAATGAGCGCTACGAGGAATTGAACGAGCATCCGGATTGGAGTTTTTATGGGTCGCAGTTCCCAAGTTTCGCCGAGTTGCTCGCGGCGCGGGACCGCATGATGACGAAGCATGCGAAGACGACGTTCGTTGTGCTGCATGCCGGGAATTGGCCGGAGAATCTGGATGCTGTGGCCGGGATGATGGATCGCTTTCCCAATATGATGATTGAGTTTGGAGGCAGGGAAGCGGAACTGGGGCGTCAGCCCCGGCGTACGCGCAAACTGTTTCTGGACTATCAGGACCGAGTGATGTTTGGCAGCGACAATACACCGGATGTCGATATGTACCAAAGCAATTTTCGCTGGCTGGAAACGGATGACGAGGCGTTTGATTATTGGGGTTCTCCGTCGCAGGGGCGGTGGACGATTTCCGGGTTAAGTTTGCCGGATGCCGTGTTGGAAAAGATTTACCAGCAAAATGCGGAAAAGCTTTTTGGTCGGTTTAAGGGTGTGAGTTTGGCGGGTAAGTAGTGCGAGGTTCTTCAAGGAGAGTGTGATGAAAACCGGGTTGCGAATACTGTCGACGTGGTTGTTGGTTACGGGAATCTGCAGCTTCGTGGTTTTGCAAGGATGCGAGAAATCGCAGAGCACCGCGCCTGCTACCGCACCAAAATCCGTACCTGCCGCTGTGTCCGCCGTGGACGTGCAGGTCAACGCCGCAGGCCCGTTGGTCGTGAAGACCGCAGTCTCGGAGTTCGACATCTCTTCACGGGGTTATATGCAAGCGTTTCTTCTTCGCGCTGGCCAGCGCCTGACCTTGGACGACCCAACGGCGGATGCCGCGGGTGGCGGTCTTGTTGTAGCAGGCAAGCCGGTTCGCGATTTCGCTTTTGATTTGAGCAAGGCTGCGGTCGCCGATGTGACCGGCAAGCTCGGCGCGCTCGGCAAACGGATCGACCTGACTGGGCACAGCGCCAGTTCTGGATTGGATGAAACGCTTTCAATCGAAGTCTACGATGACTTTCCTACGATGGCGCTGGTGACAGCGGTGTATCGAAATACCGGTCAGAAAGATGTGGCGCTGGATCGCGTGAGTGTTCAGGAACACCGCTTGAATGCGGCTTTAGCTGGTGACAAAACGTCCGCTGCCAAGGTAGCTCCGCACCAGCTCTGGTCCTTCATGGGGGCGAGTTACGATTGGGGAGCCGATGAGATTTTGCAAATCCCCGCGCACTTTTCCCGCCCCAATGTGATGGGTGAGGTGGTGAAACAATACGCTGGCGGCGGCATTCCGGTGAATGCTTTCTGGACCGCCTCTGTAGGCGAAGCCATTGGCCATGTGGAAACCTTGCCGCTCGTGCTGTCACTTCCGGTGAGCGTGGCCGCGGACAAACGAATTCAGACAGGGCTCACGCTGGAGCCAAAAACGACGTTGAAGCCGGGAGAATCCTTTGCCACGCCACGAAGTTTTGTGGCGGTTTATCGCGGCGATTTCTACGAGCCGTTGCGGGCGTACTCGCTGGCTCTACAGAAAGAAGGCTGGACGCTGGCTAAGCCCAACGATCAGGACTACGGCATTGCCTGGTGCGGATGGGGATATGAGTTCAACGTGACCCCGGCGCAGATGCTCAATACCGTTCCAAAATTAAAAGAGATGGGAATCAAGTGGGCTACCTTGGATGACCGCTGGTTTACGACCTACGGCGATTGGGATCCGCGACCGGAAACTTTTCCTGGCGACTCGATCAAGAAGATGGCGGACGACTTTCACAAGCAGGACATCTACGCGCAGCTCTGGTGGTATCCGCTGGTGGCGGAAGACGGACACGGGAAGTGGGAATCGCACAAATACATCGTCTCCAAAGTGGTGAAAGAACATCCGGATTGGCTCGTGCTGGGGAAGGATGGCAAACCGGCGCGAGCGGCCCGAGGATTAGCGGTGTTGTGCCCGGCGCTGCCGGAAGTGCAGGAGTATCACAAGCAACTGACGCAGAAGTTCATTGGGGAATGGGGTTTTGACGGGCACAAGATGGACAACATCTATACGGTGCCGGCCTGCTATAACCCCAAACATCATCACAAGTCGCCGCAGGATTCGATCAACGCGATGGCGGATGTGTACAAGATCATTTACCAGACGACGCGGGCGTTGAAGCCGAACAGCGTAACGCAAATTTGCCCCTGCGGGACGACCCCGAACCTGGCCTGGCTCGGATCAATGGATCAGGCCGTGACCGCGGACCCCGTAGGCGCGGTGCAGGTGCGCCGCCGCATCAAGTGGTACAAGGCGTTGCTAGGGCCGCAGTCCGCCGTTTATGGCGATCACGTCGAGCTTTCTGATATGAAACAAACTAAACCCGGTCAGTGGATCGAAATTGGGCAAGACTTCGCATCTACTCTCGGTATCGGCGGCGTGCCAGGGACAAAGTTCACCGTCGGTGAGTCGAGTCCAAAGTTCCAGCGCGTAGCCCTCACACCGGACAAAGAAGAGCACTGGAAGAAATGGACGGCGCTCTACAACCAGAAGATGCTTTCCAAGGGAGAGTTCAAAGATCTCTACATCTACGGCTATGATTCGCCCGAAGCCTACGCTATCGAGAAAGACGGCAAGATGTACTATGCGTTCTTTGCTCCTTCGGCAACAACTGCCTGGAAAGGGAAGATCGAGTTGCGCGGGCTAGCGCTGGGGAAGTATCGCGTGCACGACTACGCGAATGACAAAGATTTAGGCGAAGTGGATGCCACGAGCCCTGTTTTAGATGCGGAATTTACGGGGAGTTTGCTGGTGGAGACTAGTAAGGAATAGCTCTTTGCGGGCAGGCGAGGGCGACTGCCCCTACATAAGCCGTTTTCAGGCTCTAGTTTTGTGCAGTTCGCAAAACTCCGCCCAGAGGCCGGGGTTGCGAAAGGCTTCGGTTCCGCCGGAACGGGTGGTAGAAAATGCCGCAGCGCGGTTACCGGCATCCAGGCACGTATTCAGATCTGTGCCCTGTATATATTGGTGCAGGAAACCTGCGTTGAAGCTGTCACCGGCCCCCAGCGGATCCACCACTTCCACCGGCAATGGTGGGCACTGAAAGCGCTCGCCGTTCTTAACCGCCATTGCGCCTTTCGATCCCATCTTAATTACCAGAAGTGGAATCGTCGCCGAAAGGTGTTGGATCGCATCTTCGAAATTGTCGGTACGCGCGATCTTACAGGCCTCGCGTTCGTTCGGCATCAGGATGTCTACGTACGGGAGGGCTTCGGGGAAGGTTTTCTCCCACTGATCGTCGGGGTCGTCGTTGGTATCGCAGGAAATCGTCAGTCCGGCAGCCTTGATGCGGCGGAAGAGCTCGGGAATTTGCGGAATCAGTCCGCGGTGCAGGAAATACGACGACAAGTGGAAGTGCCGCGCAGATGTTAAATAGTCGAAGTCGAGATGTTCGAGAGTCATTTCCGCCATGGAGCCGGGATAGGTCAAGATATGGCGGCTTTCGGGGTGGGGCAAGACCATCGTCAGACCCGTGCTCAATGTGGTCGACTCGGTGATACGGCTCAGATCGACTCCAGCGGCGTTCAAGCGGCGCAGCGCCATCGCTCCAAAATCATCGCGGCCTACTCGAGTGATGAAGCCCACTTTGCTGCCAAGAACCGAGAGATTGTGTGCCGTGATCGCAGACGAGCTGCCGAGCGTAACACAGCACCCGCTGGCAAGCAGTTCGCGCTCAAGAGGGATTTCCTCGGGCAGGCCGTAAAGCAGGATATCGAGGTTGATCTCACCGGCAAGGGTGATGTCGAAGCGCGGCGCTCGGTTTTCCTTCATACCGTTTCGTTGAGAATCACAACCTGGGAAAGATTGCGCGGCGAATCAGGGTCCAACCCCTTTTTCAATCCAGTGTAAAGGCCAAGAAGCTGGCCTGCGAGAGCGCAAGCCGCCAAACGGGAATCTTCCAGAATGCCCGAAGGAACCTCGATCAGCAGATCGGAGGCAGCTTGGATGCGGGACGTTGGCTTGCTGGTCACAGCCATAGTCGTTGCACCCAAAGCTTTTATTTCTTCGAGCAGATCGACTTCCGCACCGTAGGCTTGGTCGGAAATAAAAAAGCCCAGCAGGGAGCGCGGGCTGACAATCGACTTGGGGCCGTGGCGAAATTCCAGGCTGTGAAAGACCTGGGCGTAGCTGCACGAAGATTCCATCACTTTCAGCATCGCTTCGTTAGCAACGCCGAAGAATGATCCCTGGCCGACAAACGAATAGTTATCGAGCTCGTGACGGCTGACGAAATCACGCACGAGCGCCGGTACCTGCTGAAACATGGTGGCCGAGCGAGTCGGTAGCTGGCGCAATTCTTGCAATAGGGTTTGATTCCCAGCAATGGACGCAGCCAGAAACTGCAATCCCATCAGCATGGAGCTGAAGGAGCGAGTCATCACCGTGCTTTTTTCGGCTGCCGCTTCGAGAATGATCGGGAGAGCGGAGGTCTGTGCCAGGGGCTGGTCGCCATAACAGGTGACGGCGATCGTGCGGATGCCGCGCTCGCGCTCCAGGTATTGTGCAGCTCGCACCACTTCCGTGGTTTTTCCCGAGCGTGAGATGAGCACTGGAATGGTAGTGCGCTGCTTGCTGAGAACGGTTTCCGGATAGAACATGATTTCTGAAGCGGGAACGGCTCGAGCGCGCATGCCCGTAATGGTGGCAAACGAGGTGGCTGCGGATAAGGCAATGTAGTAGCTGGTTCCGCATCCGACAAAGAGCCACTCGCCATCCGGGGGTACATGCGAGCAAATCTTACGCATTGTTTCCATCTGGTCCAGAGCGCGCAGGCACTCCGTCCAGCATTGTGGTTGTGAAAGAATTTCGTCCAGCGTCACGGTTGGGCGGTCGAGCGTCATTGTCATGTGGGTGTCTGTGCCGGCTTTTCTATACGAGGGTTACTTCGATGCCTATGTCTTTTAAACCCTGTAAATCGGATTTCGCGATGCGCTTGTCGGTGATCACGTGGTGGATGGCCTTGGTGGGTACGATGTGGGAGAGGCTGCGGTGTCCAAATTTGCTGGAGTCGCAAACGGCCACAACCAAGCGCGCCCTTTCCACCATGACGCGGTTGACCTTGGCTTCGAGCAGATTGGGAGTGCTCAGCCCCAGTTTGATGTCAAATCCATCTACGCCGAGAAAACAGGTGTCCGCGCTGAGCTGCCGCAGACTCTCTTCCGCAAGTGGGCCGACGAGAGAAAAGGAATTCCGCCGCACACTGCCGCCGGTGAGCAGAACCTCAATTTCAGATTTGGCTAGTTCGGCGGCGATGTTGACGGCATTGGTGATGACCGTGAGATTGCGGTGTCCGCGTAGGCAGCGTGCGATGGTGGTGGTGGTCGTGCCCGAGTCCAGGATGATGGACTGACCTTCCTCAATCATCCTGACAGCGGTAAGGGCTATGCGCAACTTTTCGACGTGATGGAGCTTTTCCTTCTCCTGTAGGGAAGGGTCCGCCAAAGCGCCGGTCTGCACCAGGAGCGCTCCTCCATGGGTGCGATGCAGCAACCCCTGCGCTTGCAGAACTTCCAAATCCTTACGAATCGTGATTTGGGAGGTATCAAACCGGGCGGAGAGGTCCGTGACCAAGACTCGAGACTCACGATTCAGGAGATCGAGAATAACCCGTCTGCGCTCTTCATTGAGCAATTTCTCGCCTTTGGCCATAAAAAAGACTCCAATACCTAAGGCTATCTTTTTACATTGTTTTGTTTCGATTGGCAAGGGTTTCGATTCGTTGAATCGAAAGTATGTGCAGGACATGTCCCGGCATGGAGACGAACCACTCCCCAAACTCCGGGACGTAGTTCCCGGGCGCGGGCGGCTGTGATATTAACGAGCTTTGCGGGCTTCGACGTGTTTTACGAAGTGCTCGACGGTCAAGCCCAGGGAGACCTTCTTCAGCTTGTCCGTGAGCTTGGTGCGCTCGGCATCGGTCTTGGCCGCGGCATAGCGCTTGCTGAGTTGGGTGATCTTCTCTGTGCGAGTACGGCGGCGGCGGATTTCGCTACGGCGGCTAGGTGTGCTCATAAGGATGAAACTAGATTATAGCCTGTCTGCGTGGTTTATGGGTCTTTAGGCGACACTCGTGTGCCGGATGGCTCCGTGGACGGGTCCAGGTTTTTTGGCTGGCGCGACGTTCTTGTCGAGGAGCAGGGCTTCCAGCAGGGAATCGAGGACGGAGGCAAGGGCTTCCGGATCGCTGGCCAGAAGGTCGCGCACGCTATCACGATTGATGACGATTTCCCCGATAGGCTTCTCCCGTCCCAGAGAACGCGGTGTTGGGGTTTCAGGAGGGCTGCTTAGCTCCTGGAGGTCCCGGTCGGGCGTGGTTTGGGTAAAGGTGAAGTCGAGGCGTCCGCTGACCATCCAGTGGGCGACAATTTCTAGTGCGTGCTCAGCTGTGCAGGCGGCGCACACGCCTTCGATCTTGGCCAGACTGCTACTCCAGCGTAGGATGGCAATTCGATTCGTCGTGGGTTGTGCGGAGAGCAGGTAGGCGGAACCCCGCAAGT
>JAYTQD010000784.1:0-2163 GCA_043746935.1 Acidobacteriaceae bacterium
GGAGTGGCGAAGGGCGTCCTGCGGAAAAAGCTTCGTAGAGGGCAGCAAGTTCGCGGACAAGAATCCTCCGAGACCAGCCGTCAAAGTTGATGTGGTGCAGCGTCAATAGAAGAATATGGCTCTCGGGTTCAAGCCGAAGTAATCGGGCCCGAACCAGAGGACCTTTCTTCAGGTCGAGAGGCTTCTGTGCTTCCGCGATTGCCGCCTGCTTCGCGCTTTGTTCACGCGTAGGATTGACGCTCAAATCGGTAATCGGCAGAGCGATGACAAGGGAAGGGACGACCACCTGCATGGGCTCGCCATCGATCACGGAGAAAGTGGTACGCAGCACTTCGTGACGGCGCACAATTTCATTCAGGCTGCTCTCAAGGGCTGCGGTGTTGAGATTTCCCGAAATTTGGATGGACCAGGGAACGTTGTACGACGAACTGTCGGGCTGAAGTTGGTCGAGGAACCAAAGCCGTTGCTGCGCGAAGGTTACAGGGAAGACATAGGCGTTGTCGCAGGAATCCGAGCCGGAACTTGGCGGCTGTTTTGATTCCACTGCGCTAGCGCCGGATTTCATGTCACCCGCCATAGGGAAGACTTATCGAGAGATCCGCGCTAGACCGATCCAGCCGTGGTTTGGTCAACTTCCGAGCTGCCCGTGAGATCCCCGAGTGCGACCACAATCTTGCGAGGGCCGACGAACGGATCACGGGCGTGGGCCACCAGCATGTTATCCAGAGTGACCATGTCGCCTTCGCGCCACTGGAAACGGATCGCATTTTTTTCCAGAACCTCACCGATATGATCCACGGTGGAGTCTTCGATAGCTGTTCCATCGCCGTAATAAACATGACGAGGCAGATCTTCGCGCTTGAAAATGGAGAGTAAGGATTGCCGAACGTCGGGATCAAGGCAATGCACGTGATGCAGCTGCACCTGGTTGAAGAACGACATTTCTCCGGTTGCCGGATGACGCAGAACGCCGCGGCAGAGCTGGCGCACGCGGAGATGGTCTTTGCCCACCCATTCACAGGTGATCCCCTGCTTACTGCAGGCTTCCTCGACAACAGTTTTGTCTTCGGTTTGGAAGAAACGCTGCCAACTCACGTCGAGGCCCTCGGAAAAATTCCGTACGTACATCAACCCCTTTTGCTCGAATATGTCGCGGATGGCGGGATTAATTTGTTGATAGACGCGACGGCAATCGACGATAGGCGAGCAGCCACCTTCTTTGGCAGCCAGTACGCAAAAGAAACTAATACGCGAAGGCCAGCGATTCATGTGTGAGCCTTCGTTGTGATAGAGGATCGACTTGTCCTCTGGGTACGGGGTCGACGTATAGATTTTGCCGGCGACACCTTCGCGCGGCAAGTCGCCATACTCGGCGTAGATCTGTTTGTAGATGGCTCCGGCTACGCGCTCGAAATCGGATGGCGTGGAGAGATTAAACCCGCGAAATAAGATGCCGCCGTGCCGGTGAAGTTTCTGCTCAATGTATTCGCGGTTGTTACCGGCCCAATCGGCGAGATCGACCTGATCGGCGGCAGGTTCCATGATCAAGGGCAGGGGCTGGCCGTCGTTCATTTGGCTTTCACGGACGGGACTGAAGTGAGCCAGGTCCACCACTTTGCGCCGGATAGTTCCCAGGCTTTTCTTGGCTGGCGTGATGGTTTTCTCCATAGCGTTCTCCCCTCCTCATTGTGTATGTATCGTGACACGATACAGTATTGCCTTACCGCAAACACACCTGTCCTACTGGGGGAGTATGGACCGAACTGCTAGGGGGAGAGAAATATCTTCGAAAATTATAGCCCCAAATGATTCCTGGTTACCATAGATTCTTGGTAACACAAGGTAATCGTCGGGTCATGTTCTGCCCGCTCGATAGGCGTCGCGGGAGACCGGTAGGATGGCGGAGTCGGACTCCTCTCCGAGTGCCTGGGCGGCCTCCACGGCCTGCGAAACCCCTTGTACGGTGGGCTTTTCGAAGAGAACGCGCATGGCGAGCTCCACGCGGAAGTGCTCGCGGATTCTAGAGACGACTTGGGTAGCCATGAGGGAATGGCCGCCGAGGTCGAAGAAATTGTCGGAGGTGGAGACGCGGTCGCAGCGGAGGACTTCGGCCCAGATGGAGGCGACGACTTCTTCGGTTGGGGTTGCAGGGGCGACGTAGGC
>JAYTQD010000785.1:0-2162 GCA_043746935.1 Acidobacteriaceae bacterium
CGCGAGAATCAAGCCACAAACAAAGGCGAAATTCAACAGAAAGGCTGGGCGTTCGGGCAAATTGCCGACATGCAGTCCTGGTATGAGAAGCTTGTGGCCGCTCCGAGCAAGCTGGGAAGTACTGGCGAATATTACGTAACCGGCTATAGCCTCGGCGGGCATCTGGCAACCGCATTTCGGTTGATGCGGCACGGGGACGGCAGCGGAGCCCGGGTAAAGGCCACCTATACCTTTAATGGTGCCGGGGTCGGCGATATCAAGGACAGCAAGGATTCCGCGGCGACGGGAAGGCGTCTGTTGGAGATTACCAATCAGTTCCGAAGTGAGTCCGGCGTGGACTATAGGCAACCGGGCAACTTGCGCGAATCGAGTTTGGGTTTTTCGAACGTTCGTGTGGGTTCGCTCTATTCCGATCTGCGGAGCATATTCAATCAGCGCATAGATACATTCACGGAAAAAGCGGCTTTGCAGGGCCTCATGTCGCAAGTCATCGCGGCGTTCAATAGGTCGTTTCCCAACTCAATGCGGATCGGGCCCAGCCCGACGTTTCTGAGTTCGCTAATCCTCGAGGAGTCGCGCCTAATCGAAAGTGGTAGGTCGTTGACTGGCGTCGCTTTAGGCGAAGTAAGACAGATGCTGACTGCGGTGGACAGAGTCCGGGAAATCATCATCGAAGGAGAGCGTGTCTCGCGCGTTACAAACGAAGGTGGCGTAGCGCCAGCACAAATACCGCCCTATCAGGTCGCGGGGATCCGGCTCGATTATCAGATGGCTGTGATCAATGCTGCAAAGAGCACTGCCGAATACCGCACGCACGCAGTCTTATCCGGCTACGATGGGCTTTTTGATAGTCCAGAGATAAAGGAATTTCTACCGCGTGTTTTTGATATCGCGGGCGCAACGACCCCGTCAAGTGTCTCCAATTCCCAGTGGCATTATGGTCAGCCAAGCCGCGTCTTTATCGAGAACCAACCACTTTTTCGCGGCACTGCTGTTTTGGATATTGCCATTCGGTCCGCCGGCTACATCGACTCCAAACTATTGGTTGATGAATTCTCAAAGAACGACTTTGGCGATACACACAGTCTCGTACTGATGGTTGACTCATTGTCGGTCGCAGCGGCCATTGCAACGCTCGATCCGACATTCACGCTGAGTAACATGACAGACTTGTTTCGCGCTGCGGGAAACAAAAAAGAGAAGTTAAGCAAGGCGTTTGGGCAAGGAGAGGCCGAAGGCAACACCGTTGAAGCTGTGCTCGATGGGCTGCGCAAGATTTTCGTGGGTGCGATTAACTTCAACCCGACACCGTTCGACTTGACCGGGGGGACTTGGGCCGAGATTGGCAAACGAAATGTACTTCATGACAACCTGGCGATTCTCAAAAAAAGCGACGCATTTAAGCTAGCCTCAGGCAAGCTAAGAATTAGCTCTGCGGTGGCGTCGGCGCAACAAGCGCGCGACAGCTTCGCTGACTTCATGGCGTTGTACACCCTCACACCATTTAGGGTCACGCTGGCCAATTCTGCCGATACAACAACAGAAGACGCGATCATGGCTGCGAACGCAGGCCTCGCGCAACAATGGAAGGCGGATGGAAGACTCACGGTCATGGAACGTGCAAGCGGTGGTGCGCGTTTCAGTGATAACTGGCTGCAAGACCGCGCCGCGATGTTGGGCGGGATGGCTTTTGGCAACACCGGCAACCTCCCATACGACACAAGTGGCAAGTTGGTCTCGGACAAAGCGACCGGCATTGCGCGATTCGAAGATATCTCATCGAACCTTGCGTTCACAATCAGCAAAAGCGGGCAAGACGAAACCAAATCAGGCGTTCGTAGATCCACCTTCGGTTCCGCCCAAAACGAAACCCTAACCGGCGCCGATGCGTCCGACCGCCTGTACGGCGCCGGCGGCGACGACATCCTGGTCGGCAAACAAGGCAACGATTATTTCGAAGGCGGCATCGGCGCCGACACCTACTTCTACAAAGCTGGTGATGGCGCCGACATCATCGCCGAGCTCAACACCTCCGGCGACAGGCTACTCATCGGCAGCAGCTACGACAACCCCGAAGCCGGCTACCTGGTCAAGGGACGTGCCGGCGTTGTCAATCGAGCCAAATTTAGCTACGACAGCGGTAAGCGTACTTTCATTGATAC
>JAYTQD010000786.1:0-5759 GCA_043746935.1 Acidobacteriaceae bacterium
AATTGCCCAGGGTTTGACAATAGCCACTCAGGCTTGTGCTGTTGGAAAATCTCCAGTTCCGCGCTGAGGACGTTACTCTCGGCCATATCAATCTCTCGTCCCGATGGGATCACGCTACGCAAAGTGACGCAGCTTCACAAACCTGACTGACCGCCAATCCTCAAATCCGCATCGGCATGACGATATACCGGTACTTGTAGTCTTCGCCTTCTTCGGGACGAAGAAGGCCGGCGGATTGGGAGTCTTTGAACTCGAGGCGGACCTGGTCGGAGCCGGAGGCTTTGAGGAAGTCGAGCAGGTAGGCGGAGTTGAAGCCCATCGTAACCAGGTCGCCGTCGTAGTTCGTTTCGAGGGAATCTTCCGACTCGCCGGTTTCGGTGGAACTCGACGAAATCTTGAGCTCGTTCTTTTCCAGCTTCATGCGGATCGCGCCGGAGCGTTCGTCGGCAAACTGAGCCACACGCTGGATGGCAGCGGAGAAGTCCGCGCTCTTTACCGTGATGGATTTGTTGTTGTCCTTAGGCAGCACGGCTTCGTAGTTGGGGAACTGCCCTGTAAGCTGGCGGGAGGTCAGCAAGCGCTGGCCGATGCGGAAGAAGAGTGTCGAGTCGTCTTTCGCAAACTCCACGTGATCGCTGTCCGTGGCGTCGAGCAAAATGCGCAGCTCGTTCATGGCCTTCTTGGGAACCAACGTTTTCATTTCGCCGGAGATGCCTTCGAACTTCTCTCCAGGGCGTTCAACGTGGGCCAGCCGGTGGCCATCGGTGGCGACCATGGTGATCGATTCGGGCTTTAGCACCATGAGCGCGCCGTTCAGCGTATAGCGGGATTCTTCGTTGGCGATGGCGAAGATGGTTTTGCCGATCATCGCGCGCAGGACTTTCGCCGGAATCTTCACGGTCCCCGCGGTGGGAAATACTGGAAGCGTGGGAAAGTTCGCCCGCGCCATGCCCACCATTTTAGTATTGGAACGTCCGCAACGGATGCTGATCCAGTGATTTTCCAACAGCTTGATGGAAATATCGCCCTCGGGCAGCAGTTTTACGTAGTCATAAAGCTTGCGAGCCGGGATGGTGCAGGAGCCTTCCTTTTTGACCTTGGTGCCACACGAGGTGCGTAGGCTGAGATCAAGATCGGTGGCCGTAAGGGTAAGCCGATCGTCGGCCGCTTCGAAAAGATAGTTAGAGAGAATAGGGATGGTGGTTTTGCGTTCGACCACGCCTTGAGTCGCCGTCAGTTCCTTGAGGAGTTCCGACCTGCTGACCGTAATTTCCATGGTTGTCGTCCCCGCCGCTGCCAAAGTTTCCACGGGCATAACCGAGTGGCCTCCGCCGATTTCCAGCTCACGGGATTTTTATCCCAGATTCCCGCAATGCAGTCCAACTCGCCGCTGAAGCGATCCCACCTGAAACTTTGTATTTCCTAGTAAACCACACTGCTGTTCCCAGTGCCACAGGCCTGCTACTTAAGCTTTTATATAGCAAAATAAAAACCTAATAAAACTAGCAGTAGCAGTAGGGGCTTAGGAAAAGTGGAAAACTCACAGAAGCCCCGTACTTGTTGCCATTCGGCGGTTGCGGGCTGTTAAGAACTCAGCATCTCATTCGCAGTACGCCACCGTATAACTTGTCCCGCCGGAGAACCAGACCCTACTTCTCCACAGTTTCCACAAGACTTGCACAAAGGTATCGGTACAGGCTGAGGGTTCTTGGTACGTAACCCTTTGGGAAACCGCGCCGCTAGTTGCCCAACTGCTCGGTGAACTTGGTGAGCAACCTGTTCAAATCTTTATCCTTCTCACGCGACTTCACAATCTTGTCCACTGAGTGCAGAACTGTAGTGTGGTGCTTGCCGCCAAATTGACGTCCGATTTCCGGGAGCGACGCTTCCGTCAGACTCTTGGCGAGATACATGGCGATCTGGCGCGGGTAGACGATAGCGCGCGAGTTGCTCTTGGCTTTGATCTCAATCAGGCGCAAGCCGAACTGCTCGGCGACCAGCTTCTGGATGGACTCGATGCTGATCTTGCGGGCCTGAGAGTCAATAAAGTTCTTCAGCACCTGCTGCGTGTAGGGCAACGTGATCTCGGAGCCGATGAGCGACGAGTGCGCCATCAGGCGAATCAGTGCGCCTTCGAGTTCGCGGACGTTGGAGCGAATGTTGGAGGCGATGAACAGGGCTACATCTGTGGGAAGAACGACGCGCTCCTGCTCGGCCTTCTTCTGGAGAATGGCAACCTTCGTCTCAAGGTCCGGCGGTTGAATATCAGCGATCAGGCCCCACTCGAAGCGGCTGCGGAGGCGGTCTTCGACGTCAGCGAGCTCCTTGGGCGGACGATCACTGGCGATGACAATTTGCTTGATGCCTTCGTAGAGCGCGTTGAAAGTGTGGAAGAACTCTTCCTGCGTGCGCTCTTTTTGCGCGAGAAACTGAATATCGTCGATGATGAGCACGTCGACATTGCGAAACTTGTCGCGGAAGCTCGACATCCTGTCGTAGCGCAGCGAGTTGATCATCTCGTTGGTGAATTTCTCGCTGGAGAGGTAGCAGATGGCGGCCTGAGGCTGGCGGCGTTTGACCTCATGGCCGATGGCTTGCATGAGGTGGGTCTTGCCCATGCCGACGCCGCCGTAGAGGAAGAGCGGATTGTAGGCCTTGGAAGGATTCTCGGCGACAGCTTGCGCGGCTGCGCAGGCGAATTGGTTGCCGTTGCCGATGACGAAAGCGTCGAAGGTGTAGCGCGGATTGAGCTGAGCGACGCCATCCCAATCAAAGCGAGCCTGCGAGATGGGCGTGGCAGCCGAGCGGGAGAGTCCTCCGTCGTGCCGCACCGGCGTGGCAGCAGGGTCAGCATCGGGGGCTACAAATTGCACATCGGTGAGGCCGAGTTGGAGGTCGTCCATGGCTTCCTGAATGAGGTCAGCGTATTTGTCGCCTACGTGGCAAAACTCATTGGTGGGCACGCGCACAAAAACAATTCCGCCGTTGGTGTGGCTGTAACGCGTGGGCTTGAGCCAGGTGTCATAGGAGTGGCGATTAACTTTTTTCTCGAGGGCTTCGAGGATTCGCATCCAAGGGTTGGTCGGCGCGGTAGTGATGGAGGAAGACGTGGAAGCCATAAATGGTCTAAAACACCTGCTGATTTTCTACTTGCCCAAGCCGTTCTTTTTCCGGAAGACCGATATTTACGGAGAACAGTAGCTGGAAAAACCCGCTCCGCGAACCCGCAAAAGTTGCCGACGCAAATGACGAAGTAACAGAGCGAGATACTAGCACGAAATTTTTTTCGAGGCGAGAAATCTTCGCGGCGAAAATTGCTGACGATGAAAAAAAGAAACCACGCGGAACCTTCTGTCAAGTGGCGGATTCGTTAATGCCGCGGGGATGGTGCAAAAGTGGAAGTGCGAAAAGATTTGCGCTTTGGGGCATGCGAATTCCGGAGGCAGCAGGGAAGCCGCGCCATTACGGCATTTCTTCGAGCGTACTGTGGCAAACGTGATACAAAACAGAGTTCTGGTGGCCGGACTTTTTTCTCATGGGCGCAAACCGCACCAAAAATTTCGCGGGGCTGTTGTTGCTGATTTTTCTAGCGCAGTGCGTTTGGTTGATCCACGCCGAGCTGCGTTCTGAATTTGGATGCTACCCCGAGGGTACTATGGCGCGGCAGGGCCGGGTGGCGGAAGGACTGGCGCAATGGCGGGGACAACGCATCGCCGGCACACCGGAAAGCACGCCCCTTGCACCCAACTTTCGCGGCTACGATCCCTACCGTTCCCCAGTCTGGTATCTGGTCGCGGCCGCACCCGTGGCCCTGGGTCCCGCGCCGTCGAATCCCGCGCGGGAAAGAGCGTGGCTCTGGCTCACGCGCATTCCCTACCTGGTATTCGGAGTTTTGCTGGGGGCATCGCTCTGGTACGTCACCCGCCGCCTTTACGGAAACTCCGGCGGACTGATTGCGCTCGTCCTCTATTGTTTTTCCCCCGGAATGATCCAGAGCAGCAGCGCGGTGTGCCGCGATTCGGAGATAGGCGCGGCTTGGGGAGCGTTCGGCGCCGTCTTCACGGCAATTGCCTTGGCGCACACCCTCTATGCGCCACGGGAAGTGTTGCTCTGGAACTGGCGGCGGATTGCTCTGCTGGGAATTTCTCTCGCGTTGGCCGTCGGGTCGCAGTTTTCGCTCGTGATCCTCGTGCCGTTGACGCTGGGATTATTTTTGTATCTGGCTCCGCAGCGGCGGTTGGCGGCGGCCGCTATTTGGGCAGCGGCTTGCGCGTTGGCGGGGATACTCCTGACGTCAGCCTACTTTTTTCATCCCCATGTATTTTGGGAAGGGCTGCGCGCCGCCAAATTATTGGATGTAACTCCAGCGGCTCTCGCCATGAGTGCGAACTACAAAAATGCGATCGCTCACATCGTGAAGGCAAGTCCTTTACTGATCGTTTTGCTGCCGGTTGCAATTCTGGGATACGCGCTGTGGCGAAGAGCGCGGTACTTCGGCAACACCGCTCCGCTGCTGGTCGCCGCGCTTTGCGTTGGACTGGCGTTGGCGGCTCCGGATTTCCCAGGACTGGGTTTTTTATTGGTGGCGATGCCGTTTTTGTTCGCATCCGTGGCCGGAGTGCTGGCAGATCTGCTGGAGACGCGCTTCGAGTCCTTGTTACGGAACGTCATCACGGCACTGCTCTCCGCATACGTCCTGTGGAGCTTGGTTGCGCTAGCGCAAGTTTAGGATTGCCACGGGACGAAGTTAGTCAGGCGAGCGCGAACGAAGCACTCTAGCGTATCTCATTGATTCGACTGGAATTCCATTGGTTAGTTGTCAGACAGGCCGAAGGGCGGGCAATCTAGAGTACTTCTGGGCGATTTTCGGTCTTTTCCTGCGGCGCAAACAGGAGTAGTATCACGCTCGTATGAAGCCTGCATCTTCTGTAATCTTGGTGATTTTATTTGCGGCGTTCACGGCGAGTGTTTGTGCCGCCCAGTCGCATGGCGTTCCCGCTTCGGTCACTTCGTTTGGCTTCGGTAGCAATCCCGATACTGCGCCCGGTGTGCCCGCGAGCGTGACATCCGTAGGTCCGCGTGGCTTCGGATCTGGGGGTTTCGGATCTGGCGGCTTCGGATCTGGCGGCTTCGGATCTGGCATGCAATGTTGCGCCACTCTCTTCTTTACCCCCGGTTCCCATCCCCAACCCATGAACGGCGAATTCCACCACCACCACAATTCCGGTGGCAACGGCGTGTTTCCTGGTTATGTTCCAATTTATACATACGGCTATTATCCCGGGTATTCGCCGGTGATTGTTGCGCAGCAGGAAGAGTCGGTCAGCACCGAAGGCGATGACGCGGAGGACGGCGGCGGTCCGACGGTGTTCGAGCGGCATGGCCCGCGGCGGCATCCTGCCGAAGAGGCATATGACCGGGGCTACGAAGAAGGCCGCGCCGCTGCGGAAGACACCCGTCCTGCGCATGCGAACCGCGCGCGCAAAGCTGCTGATTCAGGAACGGAAAAGACCGACAAGCAAGACGCGAAAACGGAAGAGGCGCCCGCGCCCGCCATCGAAGTGAAGACCGTGCTGGTCTACAAGGATGGCCACAAAGAAGAAGTCGCGAACTACGCCATTGTCGGCGACCAGCTCTTCGATTTCACCAACGGGCGACGCAAAATCGCAATCGCTGATCTGGATGTGCCCGCTACCGTCAAGGCCAACGATCAGCGCGGCGTCGATTTCCAGCTTCCCGCTGTCAAAGCCAAAAAGTAG
>JAYTQD010000787.1:0-2154 GCA_043746935.1 Acidobacteriaceae bacterium
TGGTTCCGCAGACAGCTGCCGCAAAACCAAGGCTCCCCTCAAGTCATCCTCTGGGCCGACACATTCAACAATTATTTCCACCCCCAAACTGCGCAAGCCGCAGTGGAAGTTCTCGAAGCAGCCGGGTTCGAAGTCTTCGTTCCACAAGCCAACCTCTGCTGCGGCCGGCCACTCTATGACTTCGGCATGCTTGACCGAGCCAAGCGCCTTCTGCTCGCCACGCTCGACGTTCTGGAACCGAAGCTAGCCGCCGGAATCCCCGTCGTCGGTCTCGAACCCAGCTGCGTAGCCGTTTTCCGCGATGAACTCTGCAACCTCTTCCCCGACGATGCCCGCGCCCGCCGCCTGTCGCAACAAACCTTCCTGCTAAGTGAGTTTCTGGAGAAACAAGCCCCTAACTTCGCCATCCCGCCGCTCCGCCGAAAAGCCCTGGTCCACGGCCACTGTCACCACAAAGCCATCATGAAAATGACGGACGAAGAAGCCGTCCTCACTCGCCTCGGCCTCGATTTCCAGACCCCCGCCCCAGGCTGCTGCGGCATGGCGGGATCGTTTGGTTTCGAGGAAGAGAAATACCAAGTTTCCCAGGACATCGGCGAGCTGGAACTCCTTCCCGCCGTCCGCGCCGCCGCCCCCGAAACCCTCATCATCGCCAACGGGTTCAGCTGCCGCGAACAGATTGCTCAAGGCACCGACCGCCACGCGCTCCACCTCGCCGAAGTCCTGCAAATGGCATTGCGGCAAGGACGCGGCGAGCCGCTGGCGGTCCCAAAAGGCTATCCGGAGACACCATCCGTAGATCTTCATGAAGCGGGAATTCGCATGTCGATGCAGCGAGCAGCTGGAGCTCTGGCCCTGGCGGGCGTGGCCGGAATGGCGTTAAGTCATTTTAAAGGAATGACTTAACTGCGAACTTTCGACTCTGTCCCTAGAACTGCCCTGCGGTTACAATAGAAGTGTCTTCGCAGTAGGGTCTCGGGTTCCCCCGGCCTTTTTTGTTTTGCAGGTTCCGTATGAATCCAACCTCAACGACCACCGATGTTAGGCCGGAGGCTACCTCGATTCTCCAGCCAGCGTCCGAGCGCGGCCCCGTGCTGCTGGGATCGGTCATGGTGTTGATGCAGTTTGACGTTGCCGAGGAAATCCGGCTGGACGACGTTCGCAACCTCCTCGACGCCCGCCGCGCTGACCTTCATCTGAAGCATCCCTCGCCGACCTACGCCCGTTTCCGGCAACCGCCGGTGGTCGAGCGGCTGGAACCCATGGTCCTCGACACCGGGGAGAAGTTGGAAGGCCAGCTCAAGTATTACGACTACGGCGTCGTCAGCGTGGTTTTCGAGTTGCCGTTCGAGGGAAGTTGGGACGAACTGGTGCAGCTGGCCAGCCGCTGGGAGTGGGATACGGATTTCGAGAGCCGCGCCTGGAAGATTGCCAAGGAAAAGCTGAAGCGCGCGGAAAAGGCTCTGGAAAAACCCTACGACACCTGGCTCAGCGAAGACTATTTCATCTTCCACGTGCGCGAAGTGGAAGGGAATCCGACGCCCGAGGAATTGCTGGCGCGCTACGGCGATCAGGTGGCGCAAATCGTCCGCGGCGAGACTCAGCGCCTTTCTGAAAACGAGCGCTCGGAAATCCTGACATCGCGTATGTCGTACTACCCGAATGACATTGCCGTGATTGGCTGGAACGGCGCGTTTCTCTACGACACCGAGGCGGGTGCGGAAACCGCGATCCAACTGCTGGAGTATTCCAACTCGCAGTTGCTGGAGTTTCGCCATTACGACGAGTTGCTGACTTTGCAACTGGCTTCGGTGTATAAAGTTTTGGAACAAGGTACGGGGTGGTTTTCGCGCTGGCGTCTGGCGAAGGCCGCGTCGCGTCTGCATACGGTGTTGTTGGATGTAACCGAACTCACCGAACGCGCCGACAACGCCATCAAGTTCCTGAGCGACATGTTCTCGGCTCGTTTGTACCGCCTGGCCGCCGCCAAAGTTGGCGTGCCGGACTATAAGAATTTGGTACAGAAGAAGCTCGACACCGCAGAAGACCTCTACCGCTTCATGGTGGACCAATTTCACCAGAGCCGCGCATTTGTGCTGGAGTTGGTGGTGGTAATCATTCTGATCATCGACCTGCTGTTCCTGTTCCGTGGCT
>JAYTQD010000788.1:0-2153 GCA_043746935.1 Acidobacteriaceae bacterium
TTGGCGCAGTGGCAAGAGGGCGTGCCGCACTTGCTGGTGCGTTCCGACAAGTTGCCGCGGAGAAACCAGTTGCCCGATGCCATTTGGGCGATGCGGGAACGGAAGTTGCGCTCGGCGGCGGAGAGTTTTGCGCGTACTGGAACGTCGGTCATCGCTTGAACCTATATAGTATACAAGCTTTAAGCGAAAAGCTAGCCCAAAATAACAATGCGAAAATGCTCTGGCAAGCACGAAGGCCTAATGCAGATTTGAAATCAACGGCTTAGGCGCGTGAAATAGTTTGGTTCCGGAATCACTGTGTCTTCTCGACTTCTGGGTGTGCGACATGAGAGTGACAATTCGCGAGTTTTCTTTTTCGTGGCGTGAAACCAAGCGTACTGATACGCTAGGAGTATAGGAAGTTTTATATGCCGGATTCTCTGGTTGACCTGGAAAACCGTCGCGGCACCGTTCAAAGGCAAATCGCCCAGTTAGGTGACATGCGGTCCGGCTCTATTACCGGAACAGGTGGTCGTTGTGGAAACCTAAACTGTCATTGCCATCGGGCCGATGATCCGGGCCATGGCCCTTACTATCGGTTGACTCGCAAGGTGAATGGCAAAACGGTCACCAAGACTTTTCCCTCTCCGGCCAGCTTGGCCAAAGCGCAACGCGAGGTCGCCGAATGCCAGCGCTTCCGGCAATTGGGCGATCAACTGTTGAAGGTCAATGAACAGATCTGCGACTTGCGGCCAATGGAGGAGATTCCGCCGTCGGCCCAGGAAAAAAAACGGTGGAAGCGATCCACCAGGAAGTCACGCGCGAAGTAGATCAACTGTTGCGCGTCATCTTTAATGGTCGCCGCAAGACGGGGTGCCTGGATTTGGAAGCCATCGAGATGGCGGTACGTTCGGCCCTGCATCAAGCCGGGGCCGCAGCATTAAGCAAACTTCTGCAATTTGCACCTCCAGCCGTCGACCAGCGAACCATTCCTTGTTCTTGTGGCCAGGAGGCTCTTTACCGGGAGTTGCGCTCCAAGCCGGTTCTGACCGCGGTGGGCAAGGTGGAAGTCTCGCGTCCCTATTACTTGTGCGCGCACTGCCATTCCGGTCAATTCCCCGCCGACGTCGAACTGGATATCGAAAACACGGAGTTCTCTCCTGGCGTGCGCCGCATGCAGGCGGTGGTGGGCCAGGAAGCTCCCTTCGATCGCGGGCGCCAACAGATGAAACTGCTCGCCGATCTGGAGGTGACCACCAAAGCCGTGGAGCGAACGGCCGAGGCGATTGGGGAGGACATCGCCGCGCGCGAGCAGAAAGAGATGCAGCGGGCCATGCAGTTGGACCTGCCCATAATCGTCGGAAAGCCAGTTCCGTTTCTGTATGTAGAACTGGATGGGACCGGAGTGCCCGTAGTGAAAAAGGAGACTGTGGGACGGTCAGGCAAGACGGAGGGGCAACCGGCCCACACGCGGGAAGCCAAGTTGGGATGCGTGTTCACGCAGACGGCTTGGGACAAGGAAGGCTATGCCATCCGCGACCCCGATTCGACCACCTACGTTGCCGCGATTGAAACGGCGGAAGAGTTTGGAAAGCGCCTCTATCTGGAGGCTTGGAAGCGCGGTTGGAGCCGCGCCGAAAAGAAGGTCGTGATCGGCGATGGAGCCGAATGGATCTGGAACATCGCCGCGCAATACTTCCCCGGAGCGATTGAGATCGTCGATCTCTTTCACGCCCGCCAACATCTGTGGGACTTGGCACGCAAACTATACCCGAACCAAGTGGCTGAACAGAGACGCTGGATGATGATCCACCAGAATATGCTGGACGAAGGGAAGATCGAAGGCCTGGTAGATACCCTCCGTTCCATCGACTCATCCACTCCGGAACTGGCCGAAAAGATCCGCATTGAGGCTGACTACTTCGAGAAAAATACCAAGCGCATGCGCTACCCCGAGTTCCGCGCTCAGCACCTGTTCGTTGGTTCCGGCGTTATTGAAGCCGGCTGCAAAACCGTAATCGGTTCTCGCTGCAAGCAGTCGGGTATGTTCTGGACCGTGCGCGGAGCCAATGCCATCCTGGCGCTACGATGCTGTCAAGGCAATGGCCGCTTCGAGGACTACTGGGAGGCCCGCCGAGCTTGATTAACGCTCCTTCATCACTTCTGCGTCGCGC
>JAYTQD010000789.1:0-5737 GCA_043746935.1 Acidobacteriaceae bacterium
CGATCACTCTACAACCAGATGCGGCACTGGTTCGTCAAGACACAAGGCTTTGAAGTCCGCTATTGGCTTCCCGGAGAACTGCTCGCCGCATTCCGCGAAGAACTTGGCCCCACCACTCTCGAAGTGGATGGTTTTTTCTCGCTCAATCCTCAGATCAGCGATATCCGATTCCTGCCTCGAAAGTATCAAGCAGTTGTTCGCGCCTCGGAAGCCCTGCGAAAAGCGAGTCGAATTCTCCCACCCCTGCGCTACGCAGCGGACAGTTTGTATATGAGAACCATAAAAGACGAGACAGCCTCTTAGCGTGTTTAGCCCTGCGTCCTAAAAATTCACAACTCCGCCTCGTCAATACAGCGGCACGTTCGCTCCTACGATCCACGCGCAAATCGGTCTTTCAGTCGCAGGAATCTTTCCTCGTAGTATTTGCGGGAAAGATATGCCAACCCAGTCGAAGTCGCGGCCACAACCACGAACCGCAGACACACCAGGCTGAAGTGCTCCACCGAGGCTCCAAACTTGACCAAAATCGCTGCACAAATAAATCGTAAAAGCGAAACACAAGGAAATGGATCAGGTACACCCCGTAGCTGATGTATCCCAAAAAACGCAGCACGGAATTGTTCACGAACGCTTTTCGAGAACTCGTCCCCACGACAAGGAAAAGCAGGAGAAGGCCCGCAAAAAACAAGTTGACAAGGGTGTATTGCAAGGCCGCGCCCAATAGTCGTTGCGCGGTAAGAATACCAAATCGTGCTCCAACAATTCCGAAAGCTGGCACCAGCGTCAAAAGCAGCCAGCTTGCGGCCACTGCTTGCCTCCGTTCAATTGGCCTCCGCAGCACGATTGCCACAAGACTTCCCGTTGCCAGTCCATCCGCTACTAACCAGGTATACCAACCCAGCCCAGCCCCATGGTCATAGCGGAATGCTAGTACCCGCGCGAGCGGGACCAGAATACACACCGTCACCAGGAAAACCGTCAGGGTCCGCGTCTTGGCTTTATGCACAATGGTCGGCCAAAAAATGTAAAAGTGTTCTTCCACCGCCAGCGACCAAAGCGGGCCGTAGCCCATCTCCACGCCGAAAAACCTCGTGAGATTCGCCAGGAAAAAAAACTCAAGCCCAGAAACGTACCCGAGGATTGGTGCAGCAGCGCCAACAAGAGAAGTAGTAAATAATATGCTGGCAGAATTCTCAGCGCACGACGCGTATAAAAGCGCCGGAAATAGTGCGGATCGTTCCTCGAGTCAAGGAGAATTCCAGATATGAGAAAACCCGACAACACAAAGAACAGGTTGACTCCGGTCCATCCGGGCTGTGTAGCCAGCATAAATATTCTGGCTGCTCCCTTGAAGGGAAGGTTCCCGTACCGCCAGGAAAATCCATGCAAAAACAGTACGCCCAGAACGGCAATGCCTCGGAGCATATCCAGTTCCGGCATGAAACCGCGAATTAGCGGTTCTGGGAAGCACTCGGATTCGAGCTTCACTGGCATCTTACGAACTGGTCGTTCTTCCTTGCCGCGCACAGCATTAAATATCTCTATTTTCGATAAGAGAACTGCGGCACATAAGCTAGGGGAACAGCGATAAATTCTTAATCCCCACTGCGGAACAAGCAGCCAGCAGTGGCCCTATCACGCTGAGACACCACAAAACCCGCCGATCCTGGGGTAGCCAGCTCAGGAGTGCATAGAAAATGAACGGGAGTGCGGGGATTGCGAAACGCATAAAGTTACTGCGAGCCCATACTAGATACCCGTAACAGAAAATCATTAGAAGATAGAGACCGCAAAACACGGCTTCTGCTGGATAGGCTCGTAGGTATCCACGAAAATTCCGCGAGAACATAGCCGCTAAGCCTGCAAGCACCAGCGCAATCCACGAGAAACTCAAAACCAAATTGGTCAAGGGCGCAGGATACGTCAGCGTGCCCATGATGATGGCGTAGAGGGGCCAACTAAACAGTTGCCCGTGCGGCCCAGATATATTGGTTGCCCCGTAATCACGCGATGTGTAGCTGTGGACCGTAAGAAACGGATCTCCGTAATAATGCGCGAGCGAAAACGCATACAACACCCCAATGGCCAAGCCCACACCCAATGCACCCAAAAATTGAGTGTATTGCCTCCGGCACAGCAGCACTAGCCCGATCCCTAACAGCGTGCAAATCATGAGCGGACGAACAATTGTAGCCAGGGCTCCAAGAAAGGCCGCTACCACGAAATTCCCACGCCGAAAATTCCAAAACGCACCCATCCCAAGAGCGACTGCCAGCGGTTCGGAGCCACCCAAAAACGACGCCTGCAGCCAGGCAAAATTCGAAACCGCGAAATACCCTGCCACCCGCGTTCCGAACAGGCGTGCGATTAAGAGAGTGCTCGTCAGCGACGCGGCGCCCGACACCAGCAATAGGCTGACCGAAAGGGGGACGCGCAACACCAGCGAGACTGCGGCGATGGCATAGGGGTACCCCATAAAATGTTGCACATCGGTTAATCCGTGAAAGTCCCAATGCCGGATCGCCGTAGCGACCTCCAAGTAGGCTCCGTTGTCACCGTAAGTCAGGGAATGCCCGTGGAGAGCGCCTGTCGTCATCACAAATAAAACAGCGCCTAGCGCAACGCAAAAAAAAAGTTCGCGCTCCGACGGTTCCGCGCGCCAGTTTACGTCTTGCATAAGCATCTGATCCTAACACGGCGGAGATTCGTGGCGTTGCAAGGCTACCAGAGGCTGGCAATTCAACAGTACGGCGTCTTTCGAGAATGGGAGTCTAATTTTTCGGAGCTAGGTGCGCCAATCCGCTATACTTCTCTCAATAAAATTTGCTGCACCGAAAGGTTGTTCTTCCTTTGCTGCACCAGCGCACAAAAGATCTTTATTTTACGCTGCTTTCCAAGGCCACTCTGCCGAATTATTATGCGCATAGGCTCCGGGTCAGGCTGTTTCGCACGCCTAAGAAACCCGTGCACCTCCATCTCGGTTGTGGCCCCAACTATCTACCTGACTTTCTGAATATCGATGCTAACCCTCAGCGCAAGGTTGATCTTTGGCTAGACGTACGCAATGGCTTGCCCTTCCCCGACGGCGTGGTGGATTCAATTTACTCCACCCACATGCTGGAACATCTCTATCACGACGAACTGGGGCGATTACTCTCGGAATGCTGGCGAGTTCTCAAGCCGAGTGGCGGCGTGCGCTTCGTCGTCCCCAATCTTGAGACTGCAATCACGGCGTACATGCAGCAGAAGAGCGATTGGTTCGATGATTATCCTCGCAAGCTGAACTCGCTCGGCGGGCGTTTTGCCAATTTCATTTTCTGCGATGGCCAGCACCGCACAACCTTCGATTTCGGTCATATGCGCGAACTTTTGGAGCACGCGGGTTTCGAGAGAACCCTTCACGTCCAGGAAGGGGAGAGCACTTTGTACCGAGCAGGCGTACCTCCCTATGCGCCTGGCGACCGGCGTGATCTGGCTCACTCCCTTTACGTCGAGGCATTCAAGCAGGCTTCAGATTAGCGGCGGCTGGCCGCTTGAGACAGGAAAGCGACTGGTGCGCGGAGCCAAGAGGAACCTGCGGGAATAGAACGAGCCAATGGCTGAATTGGGTGGCGCGTAAGATCGACTAAGCAAAACGCCATGCTCCACAAGAAAACCGACAAATAGTACCCGACAGCGAACAGCCAATCCTCAAACGTCGCTCCCACAAGCCCAGCGAGGCAGACCATAGCTAGCGGGACTGCGGGGTGGGAGCCGTCCAAAGTACGTTGCATATACTGGCCAACGGTTTTGACTTCCAACAAGACGCCAACGACCAAGAATAGAAACGGCAGAACACCCAGAAGACCGACCCACTCCAGAAGCGCCAAATAACTATTCCCGTGCTCCCGGCTTGTTCCGCGGCTAGTTGCGAATGAGGACGCGCCCGTTTCGTCTTCGGCTCCGGTTTGCGTGGTGCCAAAGCCGCCGCCAAAAAACGGGTGCTCCCGAATCGTAGCCATGGTGGCATTCCACGGCCCGAGCCGCGAACCCAGCAGCCCTTTCTCGCGATGTCCTTTGTAGATGAGGTCAGAATTTACATTCTCCCCGGACTTCCAGATCAGATCTGGAGACCAAAGACCCACTAACGCCACAGCCGCGACGCCGACGGCCCCTACCCGAAGAAACAAGCGGTAGTGTTTCAGACTCAAAAGCAGAAACGCGCAAGCGACAAGGCTACTCAGCAGTCCAGCCCGAGCCCGGCTCTCCACCAGTAAAACAACACTCAACGCCAAAGAAAGAAGTCGCCGCCGCCGAAGAAGACGCGAGTCCGCGGCGAGCACGCCCCACGCGGATAGTGGAACCAACGCTACTCCCGCCACAGCCCCCAGGGAATTGGGGTTGCCGAAGATCTCGAGATGGAGACCAAAGTAGCACGCTGCGGTAGCATAGGAAATAAATTCACTCGCGGTCACCAGTGCCCGGACGAATTGCCGCTCCCGGTTCAAGATTGCAAGCCGCACGCCCCCGGCTGCATACACGAATAGAAGAATCAAGCTGATTGATTTGAGAAAAGCCGTTCGCGGAAAAGCGGACACCACCGCGGAAGTGAGCGCGGATACTCCACAGAAGAGGGCGATCAGGTGCATCGCTCCAAAATGCTGCCGCTCCTCTTTCAGCCACAAGATCAATCCCACACTCGCAGCGCAGAGCAAAACCGGCCATCGGGCCGCTCCCCACACCCCCTTCAACGGCACGCTCAGACCAGCCCACAAAAACGAAATCATCACCGCCAGAAAAAACACACGCCGATAATGGAAGACGGACAACAGCAGCAACTGAGCCCCAATCAACACTACATAGGTCGTCGGGTCGCCCAGCGAGTAGGGCCGCGAATACGCGTAATACGTAGCCCAAGTCACGATCAGAACCAGGCATATTGTTCGATAATGCTTGAGCATCAGATCGAACACAGTTACCATCCCAGCCTCGTCTCCGTCACCGCTCGGGCAAAACCGACTGCCCAGGTACGGGCGGTATAGCTGCCGATATGTTCTGTACTGTTCTGTGCCATGCGTCGCGTACCTACGGGATCCTCTCCCAATTGTCGCATCGCTGAAACCAGTCCGTCGAGGTCCCCGGCTGGCACAACGCACCCATTCCAGCCTTCCCGCACCAAATCAGAAGCGGCGCCGGCAACATGAGACACGATCACAGGCAAGCCGCAAGCCATGGCTTCGTTGATCACCAGTCCCCACGTATCGGAGAATGTGGGGAAAACCAGGCACTCCGCCAAAGCATAGCGCATGGCCAGTTCCTCCCTGTGCAGAAAACCAGTGAAGATAACTTTCCCGGGCTGGATTCGTGTGGCATGCTCCTCGAATTGAGCACGACCGGGGCCATGCCCCGCTAGGACCAGACCCATGCGCTCTCGAAGGTGAGCGTCCAATTGTCCATAAGCTTGCAGCAGCACAAGGACGCCTTTGTCCGGAACTAAACGCCCCACAAACAAAAAGTAGCGCTCCGGAAGCCCCAGCTTCACCCGAAGCGCTGGCCCTTCTGCGCGCGCCACCCTGGCCGCACCCGCGAAGAAATCGTTGTCCACTGCGTTGGGCGCGGTGAAGATCACTCGATCAGGAATGCCAAACGTGTACAGGTACTCCGCGGCGGATTTCCCGGGCACAATAAAACCTCCGCACGCGCGCAGGAAAGCCTTCTTTAGTATCTCCACCGGCGCTGTGCCGCGACGCCGGTCTTG
>JAYTQD010000790.1:0-5733 GCA_043746935.1 Acidobacteriaceae bacterium
GTAGCGTTCATAATCAAGCACCCTATCTCCTCAATTGTGCACCCACAGGTGTAGGCATTCCAAATCAATATTGCGGATGTGCTAATTCATTGATAGCAAATGGTTTAATCCGCACTCTAAATTTTTTACCTACGGCATTTATGGCGATTTCATATCCAGGCTCCGCCACAAATACCAACACGCAAAAGTCCGGTAAGGTGCCCAAGCCTTGGCAATCTTCTCCATCTCCGCGGGCTTGGGCATTTTGCGCTTGCGGTAGTGTTTCTGCATCGCCATTTGGATGCCGAGATCGCCGGTGGGCAGAATATCCGGACGTCGCAGCGTAAACATCAAAAACATCTGCGCCGTCCACGTGCCAATGCCCTTGACCTTCGTTAAGTGCGCGATCACTTCCTCGTTGGACAAGCTGGGAAGATGTTCTAAATTAAGATCGCCGCTGTGGATCAGTTCGGCCAGCGACCGCAGATAGGAGAGCTTCTGCTTGGAGAGTCCCGCCGAGCGCATCTGCTCATCGCTCAACCGCATCACTCCTTCGGGCTTCAGCGGAAGTCCCGTCAAATCAGTAAATCTCTTGAAGATCGTGGCCGCCGCTTTTCCGTGTAGTTGCTGATAGACAATCGTCTCCGCCAAACTGGCAAAGGTAGGCTCGCCGTATTCGATTTTGCACGGGCCGACCCGTTCAATAATTGCGCACATCGTCGGGTCGGATTTCTTCAGATGGTTGATAGCTTTCCGCATGGCTCCAGATTTAATCATAGAAACCTATCCGATTGTCTAGTGGGCCTATCTGGAATGCTAGCCGGCTTAGCTGGAACCCGATAAATTTCATGCTAAGTCCTTATGATTCAATGGCGAAGATCCGGCTGGGCAGCGTGTCTCTGGCCACGTTCTTGCTGGTGGGAGAATGTGCGGTATTAGCCGCCCGCCCCCAGGATTGAGGTTGTTGTCGTGCCACAGAGAGCCAACCGAACCGTATCGTCCCCGGTGCGCGAACCCGCGTCTACGTTGCAGGGGCACATCAAGGCCGCCAGCTCGCCACGGTCGTTGGTCGCGTTCTCCGCGCTGTCGGTGATTGTCGGGGTTCGGGAGGTTGCCCAAGCGGCACTTGCGCGGCTTCGCGGGCGGCGTCAGCATACCTCAAGCGTCAAAATTCCCAACGCTCCAGGGACGGAAGAGGGTTTCGTTCCTTAGACGCGGTTTCAAGTATCGCGGATTGGGCCAAAACACAAAGTTTGTAAAATCAATCAGTTGAGGTGCAGTCATGGCAAAAAATTCGGCGAAAAAAGTAGCATCCACACGTCCCGCCTCGGAAGGCGTCGGCAAGATGAAAATCCTCCGCAGCAAAATCACCAAAGCCACTCTTTGTGGTATGGGCTCGCGCAAGAACGTCATGCAAATCGTGCCGCCAATGCATGTGGTCCGGCCCGCGTATCTGCATGAGGACAATAAGGATTTGGTCACCAATCCGCTGTCTTCGCCCACCGGCCCTGGCGGAGCGGCAGGCTTCACCAATCGTGCCGGCAGCCAGATTGCCGTGCCCGAGGTGACCAATATCTACCTCGGCCAGTTTTGGGGTGATCGCGCATTCGTCGAGGGCTTCAGCAAGGCTGTTGTCGAGAACGGCTATCTCGATCCATTGCGTGATTTGGGTTACGGAACCGGATCAGGAACCTACCAGGGTTTGATTGAAAATCTCATCCTGTCGGACGGCGACACTTTCAGCGATTCCGATGCACAGGCAGCGGTGACTTCGATGCTGGACGCGGGAACGATTCAGGGTAACCCGAACAGCCTTTTCGCGCTGATTCTCCCCGACGGCGTGACGGCCGTGCTGGATTCGGATGGATCCAAGTCCTGCGCCCAATTTTGCGGGTACCACGAAGCATTCGACTACCAGGGGATGAGCATCGCCTACGCGGTACTGCCTTCGCCTCTGTGCCAGGGCTGCGGCGGGCAGATTGGCGACTTTACCGCTGTCTACGCGCACGAACTGGCCGAAGCTGCCACGGATAAAGTTCCTGGGCAAGGCTGGGTGGCCGATGACGGCGAGGAAAACGGCGACCTGGAAGCCTGGATTTTATTCGGCTGGGGCCCGCCGGAAGATCCTCAGCGCTACACCGTGCAGGGCTATTACTCGAACGAGCGGGGGAATACCGTGGGTGCGTGGCGAGCCTGAGCGAGGCCGATGGCGGCACGGGCGTCCTCGCCCGTGCCTCTTAAGTTTTTAGAACAATAGTTTTTCAGAATAACGATGGTGAGCAGGGTTAGCCGCGCCTCCATCCAACTAAAATCACTACTCTTTGTAGAGCCAACCCGCCACTAGCGCCGCCAAAATCGCGCCGCCCCACAGATCAAGCATCCACCCAAGCGGAAGATAGCGTGATGCCGTCATGAATGAGGCTTGGGCAAAGTTCCCCGGGAAGCCGGCGAAGAAGCCGAGGATTGCACCAACTTTGAACGCCGTCATCGGTCCCGGCCCAAGCGTCGGTCGCAGCCACACGTAGAGATGTGCCAGCAGGATCGACAAGAAAAATATCATCGCGATCCATGTCCCCACAAAAAATGGGTAGCGCGGCGCCCTCAAGAAGACCCCAGCGTTAATTGCCGCTTCATAGTGCGCTGTCAGCCTGGTTCCGATGAACCAGCTCCAAGCCGTCCACACAACTCCGCCCGCCAAACCGCCCAGCCAGATACGACCTCGATTCAAACCCATGTGGCGCCTCCAAACAATTGATTGCAAAGCGTTGTCCCGTGAAGCCGTTTCCTGAGACGGCGGAAGTGTACACCTTTCCGGGAGTTTCGCTTGGGAATCTTCCTACATCCCTCTCCGTGGTGGATGGACGAGCCCGATTTCACCACGGATACACGGAGGCACGCAGGGTGTGCCATCACGTCCTGAAGGGTCTTAGGGCGGTAGTTCGTAGTTAGGGCAGGGTTTTCCTCAGAAAATTCACAGGAGACGTTCCTAGAGCGTCTGGGGCAGTTGGAGTCTCAATGCGAGACCTTTGATAGGTGAACCAAGAGAATAACTACAACCTGTTGTGCCTAGATAGCAAGGGAACCGCTACCTCTCGTACTTCCGCAAGTGACTCAAAATGCGACAAATAGCTCGGAAAATGACCTTCAAGATTCCTGTTGACAGGAAAGAGATTAACGATAGGATTGTGGGTGAAAGTGGTCTAAAAGGGACCAGGCTGTAAGTCAGTGGTCAAGAGTGTTGTGCTGAGGAGTGCAGGGTGCAAGTCACCACAAGCGACTCAAACACGGATTTAACAGCTCCTGGGATCGTCATTGCTTCTTTCTTGGATACGAATTCGGCTCTCGCAGCCAAAGGGAAATTGAATGTTTCGCGGCAATCACCCAACTCGGATGGACGAAAAGGGCCGACTCAAGGTTCCGGCCGAGTTCAAGCGGGTGATCGACGAGAAGTACGGACTGAAATTCTATATCACCAGCCTCGATGGGAAGGTTGCCCAGTTGTATCCCTTCGAGGAATGGGAGCGGATCGAACAGAAGCTGGCTTCGCTCTCGACGTTCAACCCAACCAAGAAGAAGTTTCTGAGCCGGGTGAACTTCTACGGCCAGGAAGTCGAGATGGATGGGCAAGGCAGGTTGTTGATTCCACAGTTGTTACGGCAGTCGGCGGACATCAAGGGAGAGGTTGCCGTG
Organism: Acidobacteriaceae bacterium; assembly: GCA_043746935.1. GTDB lineage: Bacteria > Acidobacteriota > Terriglobia > Terriglobales > Acidobacteriaceae > JANXUC01. Next base: position 3,670 of record JAYTQD010000790.1, read on the forward strand.
ATGGGCAATTTGACCTATCTCGAAGTCCGGAACATCGAAACGCTCCAGACGCAGATGGTCGAAGAGCAATTCACGACTGAGGATGAAGAGACGCTCAACAAGCTGGGCATCTAGTGGGTTTGGCAGAAGCGGATTCGGATTTGCAGCAAAACGCCCCTCAGGGGGGTGGGCATGGCGTGGGTCATGTTCCGGTTCTTTTACAAATTGCGATCGATTTCTTAGCCGTAAAGCGCGGTGGGATCTATATCGACGCCACGGTGGGTTTGGGGGGGCACAGTTGCGAAATCGCAAAGCTCCTCGGCGCACCGGGTCATTTGATTGGCTTCGATAAGGATCCAGCAGCGCTGGAACGGGCACGGGTGAACTTGCAGCCACCGCCGGGAAGAGAAGGCGACTGGCCGCGGGTTGAGCTGATCCACGCGTCGTTCTCGGAAGTTGGAGAGCGGTTCGCGGCAGGCAGTATCGATGGCCTGCTGGCGGACGTAGGAGTGAGCAGCTTGCAACTGAACGACCCGGAGCGCGGATTTAGTTTTCAGGCGGAAGGGCCCTTGGATATGCGAATGAATCCGCAGTCCGAGCGCACCGCCGAACAAGTGGTAAACCACATGGGCGAAAAAGACCTCGCTGATGTGATTTACGAATTCGGTGAGGAAAGGAGGTCGCGGAGAATCGCCAGAGCCATCGTCCGAGCGCGGCCGATACGTTCCACTGCGCATTTAGCAGGGGTCGTATCAGCCGCGGCTCGGACAATGAAATCTCACGGCATTCATCCAGCGACACTCACTTTCCAAGGCATCCGAATCTTCGTAAACCGTGAGTTGGACGACCTGCGGGAGCTGCTGGAAGCGGCTCCGAGGCTGTTGAAGCCAGGCGGGCGGGCGGTGGTGATCAGTTTCCACTCACTGGAAGACAGAATTGTGAAAGACGCGCTGCGGGACGGAAGTAAAGCTGGAGTTTACCAAGTGCTGACGAAAAAGCCGGTGACGGCGACGAACGCAGAAGTCTATCGCAATCCGAGATCGCGCAGCGCGAAGTTGAGAGCGGCGGAGAGGGTTTAGGAATTTTGTAATTTGTAATTTGTAATTTTGTAATTTAGAGCGGCGCAGAGCGTTTTAGTTGATTGGCAATGCTTTCGACCTTGTCGTCCTGAGCGTAGCGAAGGATCCCAGGGGTGCTGGTAGCGGCGAGGTTTTCTCAGGCTTCCTGGCTGGGACGCCGCACGGTGAGAAAGTTTGCGAGGGCGCGGCGGAGTCGAGAGTCGAGGGATTCTTCGCTCCGCTCAGAATGACAGGTTATAGGGTGTTGCGAAATTTTAGAGTTTTGCGAGTTTAGAAAGTTTGGCCTGGAAAAACAGCCAGACCGCCCGGTGGGAACGAACGTCCGCCGGGCAAATGAATTTAGGAAGTCAGAAGTTAGAAGTCAGAAGTCAGATTGCAGAAGTAAAAACAGTAGGAGTAAAGAACAAAGCAACACAAATCAAACTTGGGGAGGTTTGACATGTTTACTGGAACAACGATTGACGACTTGATTGCCACGGTGGAACGCGCCGAACAGCACGCCACTTTGGTGCAGATGCTGAATCCGGAAGCGACTTCGTGCTTGAGCCTTGCGGCCATTAGCGCGAAAGCGACTTGGGAAAACTGGGCAGGGGTCGCTTAATGCAAACGGCAGCGGCAAAATCGGCGGCGCAACGGGCTCGTAGCTGGACGGGCACGCCCGAGGTCTACTTCCATAAGGTGATCGACAACTCGCGCCTGGTGAAGGTGGAAGACCCAGCGCGGGCGCGCGAGATGCGCATGCTCATGGTTTCACTATGCTGCTTGTTTCTGTTTGTGATGACGTATGCCGTGCAGCACTTTAAGTCGATTGAATATGGGTACAAGATTGCCTCGATGAAGAACGAGCGTGATGGCTTGTATGAAATGAACCGTGCCCTGCAACTGGAAGAGGCGTCGTTGCGCGATCCCCAGCGCATTGATGCCATTGCCCGCAAGATGGGCTTCCAGAGTCCTCAGGCTGGACAGGTGATGCATTTGGATGCGCCGATGGCGGATTCGAGCGCGG
>JAYTQD010000791.1:0-2147 GCA_043746935.1 Acidobacteriaceae bacterium
GCCAACTGCGGCTTAATGGTAGCCAACGCCAGAAAGCAACCGGCCCAAACCAACTGCCCCCTAGAAACCAGCACGGCGCACAGCACAAGAAAAAATACGACCAACAATGCCAACTGCTGCAGCTTCAACGCCTGCACCAAGGGCGGGCTGCTCAGAATCAAAACTATGATCGTGACCATCACAGCCGCCGAAGGCCGCCACCGCAATGCCCATAGCCACAGCAGCACGCTCGCGGCCGTCGCCAGCGCTAGCGTCCATCGTGCTGCTATCCGCACCACCGGAAATGGCATCTCCATCGTCGGCGCCAGCAGAAACACAACATAGAGCGGATAAGCAAACCGCTGCTCATCCCTGCCCCGGTCCGCACCCGCAACATCCAGCGGGTGCCCGTAATATTCGCGTTGAATTTCCCCGGAAACTTCCGCGCTATACGGATCGCGCCCATGCAACAAAAATTCGCGGGTGCCGTACCATCGCGGATAAAGGTCGCCGGGATCCTGTGGCCTGCCAACCTTCGCAAAGCGCTCTTGCTCAAACGGCAGCATCACCCGCTGCACGTACAGCCACATGCTCCCAGCCATCAGGAGCGCGATCCCCAACACCACGTACTCTCGACCAAACCGCTTCACGCCCATCATCCTACCTCACCCTCACCGAATTCCCTCTGGCATCCCACGATCCAAGTGCATCCTCAAGAAAACCCGGTTTCAGCACGGTGGAGTGCCAAAATTTCGGACGAAACTCACTAGGGCAAAATTGCAGCGATAGAATTCCACCCTCGCAGCCTGTGGTATCCTGCCCTCGCGATCCAACCGATACCGTCCGCGTGACGAAATGACGGTCCACTGAGTCCTAGCTATTTAAGGGTGCAATAACTTCGATCCCAAGGAGACATTTATGGCAGATTTCGATCAATTGAAGCAGAAGTATCAACCCGTACTCGACGCCATCACCAAAGAGGGCGCGCAGCTCATGAATTTGAACCTCGACGGCAACCAGCTTTTCCTCAAAGCGGTGGCCGATTCCGAGTCCAGCAAAGACCGCATCTGGGATGCCATCAAGAAGATTGATCCTACTTTCGCCGACCTGAAACACGACATTGAGGTCAAGCTCGGCGCCCAGAAATACACGGTCCAGTCCGGCGACAGCCTCTCCAAGATCGCCAAGCATTTCTATGGCAATGCTCAGAAATTCACCGTCATCGCCCGGGCCAATAACATCGCCAACCCAGACCTGATCAAGGTCGGCGAAGAGCTGGAAATCCCAGCCGCCTAGTTCATGTGTGCCAAGGCCGCTGCGCTCGTGATTCGAATCACAGCACAGTTTGACGAATCACTGATAAACTCAGCTTGAGTTTGGGTTCCGGCGGAGCACCCGCGGATATCAAAGTGGGTGCTCCCGTAGAACGAAAGTGGTATAGCCGCAACAGGTTGCATGACGCATTATAAGTAGGAGAGCAGCCGTGAAGAGCTGCACGACCGTAAATTTACACAACTTGGCAAGACTTTTGCTCCTGGGTTATCCGCACGATGCCGCGAAAAGACCGTTAGGCCCATAGGCTCAGTCACTTACAGAGCCTCAGATGGGCTAAAACGTGCTGGCCTCAGGAGGCCGTCAGGCAGCGTCAAGAGCAACTCAGAGCGGTGAAAGAAAGAGAAACTGTGGAAAGCCCCGCCCCAATTCGTCGCTTGCGACGGCGACACCGTCCAAGCGCCAAGCGCCGATTTCAATTGCGCCTGAGCCTCCGCGCCGCCGCTGTGGCGCTACTTTTGAGCTTCTCCGTCCTAGCGATCCACTCGCTCTCGTCCCGTGGCGCATTGCCGCCCACCCGCTCCGCTTCCCCGATGAGCTTGCAACAGATGGCGACAGCATCCGCCGAATCCACAACCGGACTCAAAAAGCCAGCTCGGCTGGTCTACCAGTACTCAGTCGTTCCCGGCGGCGTTCAGAACGTCTCTGAGCTCTCTCAAGCCGTAGCCCATGATCCCGACGTAGCTTTCCACTACGCCAGCTTCAACTTCCGGCGCGCCCACTTGGTCCGCCTGCCGGCCAGCCAGCGGATGTACATTTCCTACCGCCGCAACGGCAAGATTCTCTGGACCAAAACCCCGCACCTGATTCTTGCCGGGGAAAAAGTCATCACCGAC
>JAYTQD010000792.1:0-2144 GCA_043746935.1 Acidobacteriaceae bacterium
GTTCAGGACATTCCGTAGTAACGGTCAATTCGTACCGTTTACGACTTCGCAGGAGACGGTAATCTTCCCCGGCTTTGACGGTGGCGCAGAATATGGAGGCTCGGCTTTCGACCCAGAAACCGGCTTGCTCTACGTCAACGCAAACGACATCCCCTGGACCTCCAGCCTTGCCGCCAACAATGCGACGCCTCCTGCAAAAACGCTGTATTTGACGCAATGCGCGGCCTGTCATGGCGACCAGATGCAAGGCTCGCCGCCGCAGTTTCCGTCACTTCAGGACCTGACTGGACGCACCTCCGCCCAACTGGCAACTGTGGTCCGCCAAGGCGCCGGACGCATGCCCGCGTTTCCCAATATTAAAGAGGCCGACCTAGACGCGCTCATCAAGTTTCTGCTCAGTGGGGAGGCGAAAGAAGGTATTAACACGGCCGAGGCCGCCGGTCCAAAATATCGCTTCACGGGCTATCACAAGTTCCTCGATCCCGACGGCTATCCCGCGGTCGAACCGCCCTGGGGAACGCTGAACGCGATCAATCTCAACACCGGTGAATATGCCTGGAAAGTCCCACTCGGCGAGTATCCTGAACTTACCGCTCAAGGCATCAAGAATACCGGTACAGAAAATTACGGTGGTCCACTGGTAACGGCCGGCGGACTCGTCTTCATCGCCGCCACGAACTTCGACAAAAAGATTCGCGCGTTTGACAAGTCGACAGGGAAGCTATTGTGGGAAGCCACACTGCCGTTCAGCGCCAACGCCGCACCTATCACTTATACGGTGAAAAGTCGCCAGTACGTTGTTATTTATGCGTCCGGAGGCAAGGACAAGCGCGGATCTCCAACGGGTGGCGTGTATGTCGCTTTCGCGGCCCCGGATGGGTCACGAAAGTGACTGCCAAGGCGGGATTCAATCGTAGATCAATTGCTTTGACGCCGTGTTCGACATCCCGCTGATCACGCAGACAACGGCCATCGCGGCATGAAACCAGTTGGCCGCAGCGTTCACCAGGACTACATCGCCGATCCGGCCTATTCCGGCGCCATTCAGGACCATCAGCCCCAACACCGAAAACGCAAGCGACAACAGCGCCGCGAAGTACAGCCCCATCGACGAAACCGTCTCACCATTCAGCGAGCAGCCAATCAGGATGGCTCCTAAAATGGCGTGCACCAAATCGTGCTCACTATTGGTTTTGAGGATGCCTTCCGATCCGATGACCGGATTCGGAAGTAGCCACGCCGAGACTGCTAACAAGACATAGAAGGTTCCAATGATGGCGGCCATCCGCTTTGCGATCTTCGTCATTTTTCAAACTGCTCCTTACAAATGGGTTCTGCATGCAGCATCGGCGAAGGGGCAATGACGCTTTAATGGTTTTACAAACTGTTTACATTTTCCAGAGTCTGGATAGTGGCGGACTTCGCAGGATGCTCTCACAAAAGGAGATAGAAAGCGCGGACTCGCCCGTTCGTTGTCTTCCACCGGCGTGGTGGCCGCGCGCCGGTTGAAAGCCCGTGCCGACGGCACCGTCGAACCAATGTGTGATTGGCCAGGAACATTCATGGCGTTGTGTTTAGTTCCATGCAGACGCATCGCCGCCCCCCGAGGAATCGTCATGGAACAAGGTTTCCCTTAGGGGGGACTACCCACAGCAATACTGGTGCCAGAGGGGCTGTGGCACTAATTTAGGAAACTTAATCTCGGACCTTGGTAAGCTGGTGGCCGTGCCCCGCACCCGCGTCTGCTTTTCTTTATTCCTTTTCTCTTGCCTCGCGCCTGCCACTCCCCGGATGGACCCCGCCGCTGAGTTAGCGGGTCTTGAACGCCAGTGGTCTTCCGCTTACCTGCGGCACGACACCGCTACGATTGCCAAATTGCTGGCTGACGACTTTGTCGGTACCGATGGTCGCGGGATCCTTTCTACCAATACAGTTCTTACTTAGTCCTAACAAGCGCGAACCCTGAGGACATCAAAAACCATTTCCATCTCGCTACCACTCAGCCAGCTCAAGGAAGCAGAGCGTATGGCCAGGCGCCAAAACCGTACCCTGAGCTAACTGTTCAGGAAAACCATGAGCAAGAAGTGGTCAGGCAGCATCAACTTCAAAAGCTTAGAAGCCTGTTCGAAGAGACCCGCCTCGAA
>JAYTQD010000793.1:0-5703 GCA_043746935.1 Acidobacteriaceae bacterium
AGCTTACTGGTAGTGAACGGAGCCGCGGGGTTGCGGCGGCGCTCCTTTTTCTCAACCGACCGCACGACCCAGTCGGCTTTCTCTAAAGCTACTTTAATTTTCTCGGCGTCCTCGCCGTTGGTGACTTCGACCTTCTCTTCACCCTTGCCCACAAACCGCGCATCGAATCCAGGCGGCTTCGGCCCGGTCAACGCCGCGTCAATCGTCCAATATTCTTTCTTCTCAAACGCGCGAATCTCGCGCTCGCGATCAACGATCAAACGCAAGGCAACGGTCTGAACTCGCCCCGCGGAAATCCCGCGCCGCACCTTATCCCAAAGCAACGGAGAAACCTGATACCCCACCAGCCGGTCCAAAACCCGCCGCGCCTGCTGCGCGTCTACGAGATTGCGGTCGATCTCGCGCGGATGCTCAAACGCCTCCAGCACCGCGCGCTTGGTGATCTCGTTGAAGGTCACGCGCTGAATGGTCGCGCTGTCCTTTTTCTTTTTGTTCTTCTTGCCGCTGAAGAGGTCCCCGCCCAGCTCTTCCGCCAGGTGCGCCGCAATGGCCTCGCCTTCGCGATCCGGGTCAGGCGCAAGGTAGATGTGGTCCACGGTCAGCGCAATTTTCTTCAGCTTAGCGAGAACTTTTTCTTTGCCCGGAATGACGACGTATTCGCTGGCGAAATCGTTCTCAACATCCACTCCCAGCGTGCTTTTGGGCAGATCCTTGACGTGGCCCAAAGAGGCCTCGACCTCGAAATCCTTCCCGAGATACTTCTGAATAGTTTTCGCCTTCGCAGGCGATTCGACGATAACCAGACCTTTAGCCAAAATTTCCCCTCTTTATTAATACGATTGCGTATGAAGCTAGCACGAATAGCTAGAAGCTGTCAGCTATCGGCCCCGGTTCGTGTAACACGTTTGTGGGGCGCGCGCACTCTTGCCCGCGTGGTCCTGATTTATGGGCGTGCCCCGTCCTTGTCGCGCTCTCTGCGACAGAGCCTGCCCTGAGAGTGTGTGACTTTATTGACTCTCGGCCATTTTAAGGGTGCTTAAGTCTTTTACTTTCAGCATCGGTCGTTGGGAGAAATTAAAAAAGTCACAAACTCTGAGCGAAGCCGAAGGGGCCGGGATTTACACCAGAACTCCATACCCTCTCCATCACCCTCCGACTCAAATCCTTCGCGGCCACAACCGAGCACCATGCAGCACACGCAACACCGTGACCCTGTCACCCATAAAGCGATACGCGACTACGTAAGGTGTCCCCGAAACCACCAGCTCTCGCGTCCCTCGAACTCGGCCCGCACGTCCGATTTCCGGATAGATCGCCAGCGTGGCGGTTTGATTGCGAATGTCATCGTGAATGCGATAGGCAGCCGCTGGATCTTCCTTTGCGATGTATGTAATCAGCTCGGCCAAATCAGCGCGAGCCAGGGGGTGCCACTCGACTCTCACCCTCTACTCTTTGAACTTCTCAGCCGCGATCTGATCAATAATGGCTCGAGTCTCATTCATCACCACATCCTGTGGAATACCGGACCTTGGGTCGTTCAGGGCTTGCTGAACCCCCGCCCGAAACCAGGCGTCATGTTCCCGTGCCTCGCGCTGCCGTTGGACATACTCCCGCATGAATCCGCGCACCAAATCGGAGGCTGGCCGATGTACCGCCGCTGCTTCCGCCGCGAAAGCATCCCGCAGATCCGATTCCAGCTTGACCGTGAAAACTGCTTCTTTCGGCATGACCGCTCCTTGATAATTACAATGACTGTACGATAACTATACTATATATGTATGGCGGCCCGTTAGATATTACATCTACACCCGGGCGTTATCGCCGACACTAAGCCGATAGCTAGAAGCTCTTCACAAAATTCTTCCCCGGCAACTGCTTCACCTTCCCTGCCAGCTCTAATTCAAACAATGCCGCGAAAATCTCTGATGGTGAAACCTCATTCTCCAGTCTTTCCACCAACTCATCAATCTGCGTCGATTCATCCGCCTTCAGCACTGCAAGCAGCTTCTTCTCATGCGGTGGCAATTCCGCTCCCTGAAACAGAGATGCGGTCTGCCCCACGGAAGATTCAACCGGGGTCGGCGAGAGCAACAGCCGAATCGCTGTCGGCAGCTCTTCCCAAACGTCTTCCCACGTAGCCACCAGCTTCGCTCCCTGCTTGATGAGCGTGTTCGGCCCCCAGGCATTTTTGTTGGTCACATTCCCCGGTACCGCAAAAACCTCGCGACATTGCTCCAGCGCGCACCGCGCCGTAATGCGCGTCCCACTGTACTCCGCCGCTTCCACGACAAGCACTCCTGCGGAAAGCCCGCTGATAATTCTGTTCCGAATCGGAAAATTCTGCGGCGTCGGCGGCGTCGTCATGGCAAACTCGGAAATCAAAGCCCCGCCCATCGCAAGAATCTGCTCGGCCAGCCGCTTGTTCTCCCGCGGATAAATTTCATCCACACCCGTCCCCATCACGCCGATGGTTTTGCCCCGCGCATTGATTGCTCCGCGATGCGCCGCCGTGTCCACGCCCCGCGCTAAACCACTGATGATGCTCAACCCCTGGTTCGAAAGGTCGCACGCCAACCGCTCCGCCATGCCCACACCGTAAGGTGTCGGATGCCGCGTTCCGACCACCGCAATCCCAGGCAAAGAAAGAACTTCCACCGAACCCTTCACATAAAGGACAAGCGGCGGATCATAGATCTCTTTCAGTGTCGCGGGATAGCGCGGATCGTCGAGCGCGATGATCTCTGCTTTCGATTCAGCAACTTTCACCATCTCCTGCTGCGCCAAATCAAACGACTTCCCAGTAAAAATCGACTGCGCCGACACGGAACGCAGACCTGCCGCTTCCAGCTCCGTGAGTGATGCGCGAAAGATTCCTGCGACGCCGCCGAAATGCTCAACCAGCCGCTTGGAACGCGTCGGTCCGAGCCCCTCAGTTAAAGCCAACCATTGCAATGTGTTCGGGGAAGTTACCGGAGCCGGAAGCACAGGCACAGCAGCCATGCGATCTCCTCAAATCGGTGATCGGCTGTCAGCCGACAACCACTTGCGGGGACTCTACGGGCGACGCCCCGCTGCGTCAAGCAGTCGCACTGCCTACTTTGGTAGGATGGAAGTTCGTTGGCATTCATGCGCCGCCTCCGCATTTCCGCGATTTCCTACCTCAATACCGCGCCGCTCATGTGGGATTTTGAACATGGCGAGACGCGCGAGCAGCTCCAAGAGCAATTCGACGTAACCTACACAATCCCTTCAGCTTGCGCGGACGCTTTGCGCTCGGGCACGGCTGACATTGGCATCATTCCGGTCGCGGCCTACGCAACCATCCCGGGCCTCGTGGTTCTTCCTGGCGTAGCGATTGCTTCGCTGAACGCGGTGCGGTCGATTTTGCTGGTCAGCCGGAAGCCGTTGGACGAAGTGAAGACCGTGGCACTGGATACGTCGTCGATGACTTCGGTGGTATTATGCAAAATATTATTAGCAAAGTGGTTAGATGGGGCGCGGGAGTATCGGTCGATGGCCCCGGAGCTGGAAACCATGCTGGCCTCCTGCGACGCGGCGCTGCTGATTGGCGACCCGGCGTTGCTTATACAGCGTACAAGTTATCCGACGGTCATCGACCTGGCCGAGGAGTGGCGGAAACATACCGGCAAACCGTTCGTCTTCGCCTTCTGGGCGGTGCGGGAGGAGGCTCTTGCTGAGGCTCAGGCTGGCGCTGGGGCGTCTCGTGACGCGGTTGCGAGGCTGGCAGAGGTCTTCCAGCGCTCCCGCGACCACGGCCTTGCTCCGGAGAGCGTGCAGAGCATCGCCAACGAATGGGCTCCGCGGCTGGGGATGAGCGTGGGTGAAGTGACCCGCTATCTGACGGTGAATATTCACTATTCTTTGGATAAACCCTGCCGGGAGGGTCTGCGGCTGTTTTATGACTACGCGGAAGAGTGCGGGGCGTTGCCCGCTACGAACTTCTCTCCCGAAGACGTGTGACCAAAGTACCAGCCACCATCTAGTCCTTCCTTGCCTTGCCTTTCAGTGCCTCCGTCGACGAAAATCATCCTTAGATTCAACCATTTCCAAGCCTCCCTCAGACTGAGACCCTCGTGAAAAACCTAGCCTTCACCATCTTCTTCTGCGCCGCCGCGTGCGCCGCGCAGACCCAAATACCCGCAGCTCCAGTCTCCCGAACTGCCAAGGCTGTGCACTATCGCCTGCAAGGCGGAACGACGAAGGTCAATTTCCAGGGAACCGAGCTCCTACAGCGCGCCTCCGGGGAAGCCAGGGTGGAAGGCAAGAAGATTAACTTTGAGATCGAGGTGAAGTTCCAGAATCTCGAGGACGCCACCAAGTTCGGACTTGAATACCTGACCTACGTGCTCTGGGCAGTCTCACCGCAAGGGCGGCCAGTAAATCTGGGCGAGATCAAACTCGATCACGGGAACGCGCACGTGAAGGCGTACACCGACCTGCAAACCTTCGGCATGATCGTTACCGCCGAACCCTACTTCGCCGTCACGCAGCCCGGCAATATGGTGGTGATGGAAAGCTCGCCGATGAGCGGTGTTGGAACGGAGAATATCGAAGCCAAGTACGACCTAGTCAGCCGCGGCACGTATTCTGCGAACAATACCCACATTCAAGATGCGATTTTCGGGATTGACTCCAAGACTCCACTGGAACTCTTCGAAGCTCGTAACGCGCTGCGTATCGCGCACATTGCCGCTGCCGACAAGTACGCAAGCTCCATCATTGCCAAAGCTGATCTCCAGCTCAGACACGCGGAGGAAGCCTACCGGCAAAAACAGAACAAAGCCGCGATTGAAGCCGCCGCCAAGGAAGCGACCGAAACTGCTGAGGAATCCCGCATGATGGCGGTGAAGCAAAAGGCCGAGGAAGAAGCGCAAGCCGAGGCTGCGGCCCGTGAAGCGAAAGCTCGATCCGAGGCCGATGCTGAAGCCAAGCGCCGAGTCGATGCCGAGGCAGCCCGCGCGCAAGCCGAGACCGCTCGAGCCCAGGCCGTTGCCGCACAAGAACAAGCGGAAAAGGCCATGGCGGAAGCCCAACAGATGAAGCAGGAAGCTGAAGCGGCAGCCCGCGAAGCCGCCAGCCAGCGAGTGGAAGCGGAAAAAGCGAAAGCCGAAGCCGTGGCGCAACAGCAGGTGCTGGCTGCCGAGGCCGCTAAAGCTCGCCAGGCCGCGGCACAATCCGATTCTCTGCGTCAGCAGGCAGAGAACGAGAAGCAGGAACTTCGCGCCCGATTGCTGCAACAGCTCAACACCATTCTGGCGACGCGCGACTCCGCCCGCGGCCTGGTTGCCAACATGTCCGACGTCTTGTTCCGCAGTGGTAGCTTCGAACTTCTGCCCGGAGCTCGCGAACGTCTGGCCAAAGTCTCTGGCATCGTGCTCGCTTATCCCAGCCTTCATCTTCAGGTCGAGGGTCACACGGACAGCGTCGGCGGCGACGACTATAACCAGCAGCTTTCGGAACACCGCGCTGAGTCGGTTCGCGAATATCTGGTCCAGCAGGGAATTTCCCAGCAGGCTATCGAAGCCCACGGTTTCGGAAAGACCGAACCCATCGCGGGCAATGATACCTCGGAAGGCCGGCAGCAAAACCGCCGCGTGGAACTGGTTCTTTCTGGCGACGCGATTGGAACCAGCGGCAATGTGGAGCCGCAGCCTGTCTCATACACCCCGCGCTGATTAAGAT
>JAYTQD010000794.1:0-1016 GCA_043746935.1 Acidobacteriaceae bacterium
TTAAGTAGGGGGTGACCATCTTGAATGAAATATACGAGGTGGACTTTCGGGGATTCAGCTACGGTTTCCGTCCGGGACGGCAAGCTCACCAGACGCTCGATGCGCTGGCGGTGGGCATCCAGCGGCGGCGAGTGAATTGGATACTGGACGCGGATATTCAGGGTTTCTTCGATACCTTGAACCACGAATGGCTGATCCAGTTTCTGGAACATCGGGTGTCGGATTCACGAATCTTACGACTCATCCAGAAATGGTTGAAAGCGGGAGTAAGTGAAGACGGTACTTGGTTGGAGAGTAAGTTAGGAACACCGCCCGTAGCTCAAATATGGGAGCAGTTATATCACCACTGCTTGCCAATGTTTACTTACATTACGTCTTCGACCTGTGGGCTGAGGCATGGCGGAGTAAGATCGCGACCGGAGACATGATCTTCGTGCGTTACGCGGATGGACCTCGTGGTGGGCTTTGAGTATCAGGCGGACGCTGAGCGATTTCTGAAGGACTTTCAGGAGCGCTTGTCTAAGTTTGGACTGGCAGTCCACCCAGAGAAAACGCGTTTGATCGAATTCGGCAAGTACGCCAGAAGGCAACGGAAAGAGCGAGGCGAGGGAGAACCAGAAACATTTACGTTCCTCGGGTTTACGCACCCATGTGGCGTAAGCCGGACCGGCGGTTACTTTGTGCTGAAACGGACCACCGTGCGGAAGCGAATGGAGGCGAAGCTTCAGGAAGTGAAGCAGAACCTGCGTCGGCGAATGCACGCAGCCGTGGAAGTGACGGGCCGTTGGTTGGGGCAAGTGTTGAACGGCTACTACCAATACCACGCGATTCCCGGCAATATGGCGGCTTTGAAACGCTTTCGGGAGCGGATCCAACAGCACTGGCGGCGGACTCTACGCCGCCGGAGTCAGCGGAGAAGGCTTCATGAATCGTGGCTGGCGCGGTTGTTCGCGCGCTGGTTGCCCAACCCACGGATCCTGCATCCTTATCCGAGCGTCCGCTTTGACGCCAAATAT
>JAYTQD010000795.1:0-1004 GCA_043746935.1 Acidobacteriaceae bacterium
GCTTCGGCGGGCGACATCTTCATTTGCGTGCAAGCCAGCGAAAGGATGAACGCCATACTGGGAGTGGGCGAGCTGCCGGGATTGTAGTCCGTAGCGAGTGCCACGGGAACGCCAGCGGAGATGAGCTTGCGGGCGTTGGGATACGGGTGGCCGAGAAAATAGTTTGCGCCTGGAACCAGGCTGGCGATGGTGCCGCTCTTGGCGAGTGGAGCCAAATCTTTGTCCTGCAGGTGGTCCATGTGGTCGAACGACGCCGGATGGAATTTTAGAAATGGCTGTAGTTCGGTGGGACTGAGCTGGCACATGTGGGCGCGGACGGCTAGACCGTGTTGTTCGGCGGCGGCGAAGACTTTGGTTGCTTGTTCAGCGGTAAAGGCTCCCTTGTCACAAAAGACATCGACAAACTGGGCTAGCTTCTTGCGGGCGGCTGTGGGAATCATTTTCTCGCAGACTTCGCGGAGATACTCGGCAGGATTGCTTTTGAATTCCTCGGGGACCACGTGTGCGCCCAGCAGGGTTGCGACCACTGTTCCGGGCCATTGACGGGCGGCGGCGCGGATAGCTTCGAGGGATTTGATTTCAGATTCCATGCTAAGGCCGTAGCCGGATTTGGCTTCGATCGTGGTGGTGCCGTATTGCGCCATTTCGTTGAGGACAGACAGGATTTTTTGGGTGAGCGCGGGCTTGGAAGCTTTGCGAACGCTGGCGACGCTGGAGCGAATGCCGCCACCGGCTTCCGCGATTTCCAGGTACGTGGCCCCGGCAGCACGTTTTTCGAAGTCGACCAACCTGGGCGCTATGAAAACGGGATGCGTGTGAGAATCGACGAACCCGGGGAGAACGACCATGCCTCGGCAGTCGATTTCGCGAATTATCTTTTTGTTTTTCCTATACCAGGGATGGCGAAGGGCGTCCCGCGTCTTCCCTACCGAGATGATTTTTCCTGCCTGGCAGAGGATGGCGGCGTCTTCGAGAATGCCAAGATCGCTGAGATCGGCTCCGCG
>JAYTQD010000796.1:0-1004 GCA_043746935.1 Acidobacteriaceae bacterium
GGTCAATACATCAGTTTCAGACTCAAGACCGGGCTCAATTCCTGTAAAATCAGTGTAGTTCCTGCCTCTATAGACCCACCGATATGGCGACTTGGAAACAACGAATCCGGCGTCTTGCGTCCATGGAGCGCGCGGAGGTTCTCGACCGCTCCCGGCAGGCGCTGGCGGAGCGCTGGGATGCCATGTTGGGCCGAATGGGGCATGAGTGGCCAACGGGCCTCCGCGCCACGCCCCCGAGTCGCCAAGGGAGCTTCTTCTTTGAGCCGACAGCGGTCCCGCAATTAATTGCACTTCTTCGCGAACGGCTCCCGGAACAGGCGGAATCCATCGTTCAGCGGGCAGAGCGGGTGCTGGAACATCGGTTTGACCTGCTGGGCTTCGAGAATCTCGATTACGGCAAGGTTATTGACTGGCACCTGGATAAGGTCCATGGCAAGCAGACCCCGCGCCAGTCCGCATTCCGCGTGAAGTATCTTGATTTTGACCATGCCGGAGACTCCAAGGTGACTTGGGAGTTGAACCGCCATCAACACCTGGTGCTCCTGGCGAAGGCGTATCTGCTGACGGGGGAAGAGCGTTTCGCCAAGGAAATCTTTGCTCAGTGGTACGCCTGGCGAGAGCAAAACCCGTATCCGGTTGGGATCAACTGGACCAGCAGCCTGGAAGTTGCGTTCCGCAGCCTTTCCTGGCTTTGGCTGCGCGCGCTCCTAGATGGCAATCCGGTGGTGCCCGCGGATTTTGCGAAAGACCTCTCCCGTGCCCTGGCGCTGAGCGGTCGTCACATTGAGCGTTATCTCTCCACCTATTTTTCCCCGAACACGCATCTTCTGGGCGAGGCGGCCGCGTTGTTCTTTATTGGAACACTCTGCCCGGAGGCCAACCAGTCCGAACATTGGCGGGAATTGGGATGGCGCGTAGTCTTGGAAGAGGCGCGCAAACAAGTGCGCGACGATGGTTTCTATTTTGAGCAGAGCGCCTATTACCACGTATACGCGTTGGAGTTT
>JAYTQD010000797.1:0-1003 GCA_043746935.1 Acidobacteriaceae bacterium
CCCTACCGGACCCGCCCCCAGCACCAGTGCATTGTGCCGGTACCCAGAGGCTTCCCCAGGCGTGCCCCACGGCAAACGCTTCTGAATCAAGTCGAGCTCGGTCAGCCCTTTTTCGGCGATCGTCAGCGGCTCAGTCAGCACTGCTATTTCGCGCAAATGCGCTGGAACCTTGCAGATATAGCGGTCCCGGTCGACCACGAAACCCGTCATGAAACCGTGGATCGCGTTGATGCCGCGCTCTTCAAATTTTCCGGTGTAGCAGAAGTCCTGGCGAGCGGCCAAACACGCTATGCAACTGGCCTCGCCGCAAGGGCGGCGAACCATGGTGACCACCAGATCGCCCACTTGCACGCCTTGTACCTCAGGCCCTACCTGTTCCACTTGGCCAAGCGATTCGTGACCCAGCACCAGAAACTCGCTTCCGGCTGGCGCAACGCCGTATTCGAAGCGGCAAATCTCCTTGTCGGTTCCGCACACGCCCACTTCCAACATGCGGATTTTGACATCATCCGGATTGACCAGATTGGGGATCTCCTGATCCACCAACCCTACTTGTTTGCTCTGTAAATGGACGGCAACAGCCTTCATGGTTTCACCAGCGTAGCATTGGTTTACTTGCCCAACCGGTGAACTACTGTCCGGCGCTTGATTTCTTGATCATGATGCCGCGCGCACGGTTCTTGGCGCGGTGCAATAAGACTCGCAGGTACTCGCGATCCACCCCAAACTCGCGGCAGATGTCGTCTTTATTGCGGTCCTCCAGGAACATCGCCTGCAGCAGCCGCCGTTCTTTTTCAGGCATCTCGGCCAAAGTTTCGCGGACTTGTTTCTTCCGCTCTTCGTTAACAAACGATTCATCCGGATCCCAGCGGTGATCCGCCTGTTCAGGAACTTCGTAGGCGACACCCTGGTATTTCTGCTGGGAACGGAAGCTTTCAAGCAGCACGTGATTGCAGACGGCGTTGACATAGGCTCCCAGCCGCTCTGGCTGCTCAATGGACCT
>JAYTQD010000798.1:0-1007 GCA_043746935.1 Acidobacteriaceae bacterium
CGGACGTGCCTTCGGCACGCCGCTTAAGTCAAACGTTAGGCCTCAAACGAGCAGTCCATGTCCCTTGATTCCACCGTTCTCAAACGACTGAATGAACTCGTTGAACGCGGCAGAGCCATTCTGGCGAACCGCACGTCAACACCCTTCAGAGAGCGCACCATCTGGCGCATATCGAAACCTGACGCCGTAGGTTGGTGCACCAACGTGGCTAGCTTGCTCCAGCGAACGTTCGGCGAATCTAGCGTCCATTACAAGGCGTTCGAAAAACAACGTGAAAACTTCAACGATTACGAGGAAGGATTCCGTCGCCTTCAAGCAGTTCTTATCGCATCGCAGGACGACTATGAAGGCGGTTACCTCTTCAATATTCGTGGCCTCGTGAAGGCCGAGGTTCTAGACGACGCTCTGGTTCAAGCAGCCACCCTTCTATCGGCGGGATACAAAGACCCAGCTTGTGTGCTGATAGGCGTTTCACTTGAAGTCGCAATCAAAGACTTGATTCAGCGAGCCTCGCTGCCGGTAGCCAAGTTGGACGCAATGAACGCGACGCTGTGCAAAGCAGGAACGTACAACGTAGGAAAGCAAAAGCAGGTGACTGCGTGGGCGGATCTCCGCAACAAGGCCGCACACGGGGAATGGTCGGCGTATTCGGCTGCCGACATTGAAGACATGCACCGCGGCGTTCAGCGATTTGTAGCGGACTACCTGTGATGAGGCCTAACCCTTCCATCGAGGGGATGCCCAAAAAGGCTGCGCCTTTTGTGCACCCCTCATGTCAAACGTTAGGCCTCATATGAACACCAATCGGTTCGTGAGTATCGAGCGAAGCGCAAAGCGCTTTCCACCAAAGGCCGCGCGCGTGTTGCTTGTTCATTGCTGGTCAAGGCCACCGAAGCGCTCACACCAAGACACCAAGACCAATCACAGCTTGCATTCGCCACTCACCGTAGCCAATCGAAAGCTTGCTTTCGTTCAGCGCTGGCGCTTGAGGCGCCAGCGAAGGCAAA
>JAYTQD010000799.1:0-1004 GCA_043746935.1 Acidobacteriaceae bacterium
CGAAGAAACCGGAGCTCGGTTTAGTGGAGAGTTTCGATTACTACGTGGACGATCTCAATACGTTCGTTGAAACGGTTGTCAAGCCCGCCAATCACAAGCGGCTGTTCTTGTTGTCGCACTCCATGGGCGGGGCGGTCGCATCGCTTTACTTGGCGCGATATCCAGAAGTGTTTCGTGCCGCGGTTCTATCCTCACCGATGCATCAACCGAGCATGCCCGGACCGGCGGGGAGCCTCTGCACGTTGATCGGCTTCACAAGCCTCTTCTGGGGCGAAAGCCGATATGTGATAGGCAAAGAAAGTTGGACCGACGCAGATACCAAAGGCCAACATCGATTCGACGGCAATGTGTTGACTCATAGCAACGCAAGGTACAACAGGATGATCGAGCAATACAGGCAAACTGATCACGAGAAACTTGGCTGGCCTAGCCCGAAGCTTGGCGGGCCCAGCACGAAATGGGCGAAGGAGGCATGTCGTGCTGGGAGCCTGTCGAGGAGTGAGCCGATCATCAAAGCCATCAAGACTCCGATCCTGTTGCTTCAAGCGGGAGACGACACAATAGTAAGTCTCGAAGCGCAAGTCGAATTCTGCGACAAGGTCAACCAAAAGGTCAACCAAGGTGGCAAAAAGATTTGCGAAGGCTACCAAGTGGCCAAGGCTCGACACGAGCTTTTCATCGAGAGCGACACCTATCGAACCCCGGCGTTAGCGAAAGCGATAAAATTTTTTGACGAACACTAGATTGGGGTAGACCCCACACTCGTGTCACCAGCGGCCATTCGAATCGTTCGATCGTCCGCGATCGACCCAACGCGGTCGCGCGAGTCGTCCTCGGGGACTCGCGGTTTGCCGGGATTCAATAAGGTTTAAGGGCCAAACCGATAACATATAAGGCGAGCCCTGCCGCACGTTCTCGTTCCGAAGAGAGCGTCCTTACGCTCAGTACGCGCGGCGCATTCGAACTGTCCGCTTTTAGTTTGCGGCGGATCGAACTACAGTCAT